>CAZOFW010000046.1:0-1763 GCA_964579365.1 uncultured Candidatus Saccharibacteria bacterium | reverse complement strand
CCAAATATCTCCATACAGGAGAAAGGTAAATGGAAATATGAAGATGGAAAGATATTACCAATTGGAGATTACAAATTAAATAACAAAGTAGAGGTCAAAAATATTGGCTCAATAACTGCAGTAGAAAAAGCCATCGAGTATGAAGTGAAAAGATTAACTGAGGAAATAGCTAATGGTAAAGAGATAATACAGCAGACAAGAGGATGGAATGCAGACAAAGGAATTACAGAATTCCAAAGAAGCAAAGAAACCGCAGATGATTACAGATATATGCCAGAACCAGATATCCCTGTTATTGAAATATCTAAAGAAGATATTGAAAGAATATCAAAAGAATTAGTTGAATCTCCAGCACAAAGACGTTTATCTTTTAAAGAAAAGAGCCTATTAGAAAAAAGAGTCACAGAATTAGGATATGACCCAGAAGGAACTGCATGGGTAAGAGAAAATACAAAATTTTCCTTAGAAAAAGCTGGTCCAACTGGCCCAAGCGAACCAGATTACGCAGACTTTTATTTTGGTCCAATAAAATCACATATGAATGCAACTGGAATGGGATGGGATGAAATATCAAAAACCGATCCAAATACACCTAACGATTATTATCGTTTATCAGACGCAAAGAAACAGGGATTAATTACACGCAACAAATTGGATGAGATATATAAAGAGAGTCTAACGACAGGTGCATCTGGAGCTTCTATTTTAGAAAAAACACTTCAGGAATCTAAAAGAAGTGCATCTAATCTAGAAGATATTGTTAAAGAAATAATTAGAAATAATCCAAAGGCAGTAGCAGATTACAAAGGTGGTAAAACATCTACAATGGGATTTCTTGTAGGACAGGTTATGCAATCTACAAAAGGTAGTGCAAATCCGAATGAGGCTAAAAATATATTAGAGAAGTTACTTAAATGAAAATAGATGTAAAACATATAGCAGATTTATCTAGAATAGCTCTTACACAGGAAGAGTTAGATAAATTTACACCACAGATGGAAACAATATTACAATCTGCATCTGTTTTAAAGAATGTAGATACTGAGGGTGTAGCTCCAATGAAAAAGCATATACCTTTCTCAGAGATGAGAGATGATACCCCTATTCCACCATTATCACAGGAAGAAGTTCTTAAAAATGCCAAACATACTGAAAAGGGTTTTGTAAAAGTATATGGCAAGATATTTGGTGACATTGAAGAAAGTTAGTATCTCTAGTAAAATACTCCCTATATACGCCGAGGTGGTGAAATTGGCAGACACGCTTGCCTTAGGAGCAAGTGGGAGTAATATCCCTTGCAGGTTCAAGTCCTGTCCTCGGCACCATATATTTTTAGTTAAAACAAATGTTTAAGAAAATCATAAAACCATTTCAAGAAGTACTACTCGAGAGAAATTTGTGCGTTGGATGTACAGGACAATTAGAAAATTGCAAAAGATTGGGAAACCTCTCAGACAACAGATTCATGGTACAGTGCAAATGTAAAAGAAGATATGTATTTGACAAAGAAATGAACAAATACCAAAGAGCTACATTCGCAGAAGAACAACAAATCCTCAAACAGATAAGGAAAGATAACGAAGAGTAATCTTCACAAAGTATTCCAATTATAGTAGAATCTCAAAGGTTACGCCGCTATCGTCTAGTGGCCCAGGACAACAGGTTTTCATCCTGTAAACCGGAGTTCGATTCTCCGTAGCGGTACCAATTTATTTTATCTGCCCATCATAATGTACGAAACAGAAACAAACGTAAAGACTCCC
>CAZOFW010000045.1:0-2757 GCA_964579365.1 uncultured Candidatus Saccharibacteria bacterium | reverse complement strand
ACCTCTTGTAGTAAACTTAGTTTTACCATATACCTTATTCGCAATTTCCATGAAAAGTTCTCTAACCAATTTCATATTATCTTTGTAATTAGCATATGCCCAATACCATTCAAGTTGGTAGTACTCTTGAAGATGCTCATCATCCATACCCTCATTTCTGAAGTTAGGACCTAATGTATATATTTTTTCAAATCCTCCCCCTATTAATCTCTTTTGATACAACTCCGTAGATATTCTTAAATACAAATCAATATCTAGCGCATTGTGATGAGTAATAAATGGTTTAGCATCTGCTCCACCTGTTACTGTTTCTAAGACGGGTACTTCTACTTCCATAAAGCCTTCTTTTTTAAGATATTCTCTTTGTACTTCCCAGAATCTTGCTTTTCTTTCAAAAAGTTTAATACTTTCTGGATTAATTACTAAATCAATATATCTTCTTCTAAACTTTTGCTCTTTGTTTTTTAATTTTCTAGGTATAGGTCGAAGGGATTTAGTTAAAAGTTTTACACCTTTTGCAAGTATTGATATTTCTCCACTCTTACTCTTACCAATCTCTCCTCTTACTTCTATGAAATCAGCTAAATCTAATAGTTCTAAGTTCTCCCAACTTAAAGATTCTTTATCATTTTCCAACCAATCACTTTTTACAATAATCTGGATACTTCCTGTTTGATCTTTAATGTCTGCAAATGTTAATTTCCCATGTGTTCTCCATCCTGTAATTCTACCAGCAACTGTGTGTATTTTCCCTTCGTAATTATCAAAATCTCTCTTTATCTCACCGATTTGTATATCTCTTTCTGACTTAGCAGGATATGGATTAACACCTAAGCTTTTAATCTTTTCTAATTTTTCTAACCTAATTTTCCTTTGACCAATGAGATTACTTTTAAGAGAATCTTCCATTAATATTTATCACTACAATTTATTCTATCCTCAAATTATATCACAACGAAAAATTACATCTACAAAGGAGATGATGTATAATTGGGGGATTAATATTAAAGAAAATATCAATGTCTGATGATATATTGCAAAAGGTTACTGCTTTAGCTAAAAGAAGAGGTATCATTTTCCCAAATTCTGAAATATATGGTGGCATAGGGGGATTTTACGATTACGGTCCTGTGGGTGTAGAGATGAAAAACAACTTAAAAAGGTATTGGTGGAAGAATATGGTAGACAGAAGGGAGAATGTAGTTGGTATAGATGGGAGTATAATTACACATCCAAAGGTATGGGAGGCATCAGGGCATCTCACAGGCTTTGCTGATGAGGTAGTCGAGTGTAAAAAGTGTCATCAGAGATTTAGACCAGAGGATATAGAGGAAAAATGTCCTAAGTGTGGTAACAAAGAGTTTACTGAGAGTAGAAAGTATAATATGTTGTTTAAAACAGAGGTAGGAGTACTTGAGGGAGACAAAATGGATGCATATTTAAGAGGTGAAGCATGTCAAAATATATATTTGAATTTCCAAAATGTAGTTGATTCCACTAGACAACAAATACCCTTTGGTATTGCTCAAATTGGTAAAGCTTTTAGAAATGAGGTTACTCCTAACAAATTAACATACAGAACTCGTGAGTTTGAACAGTGGGATTTACAATACTTTGTACATCCAGATGATATGGATAAATGGTTTGAATATTGGAAGGAGGAGCGTATGAACTTCTACAAAGGATTATACAGAAAAACAGAAAACCTAAGATTCTGGGAACATCCTAAAGAGAAATTAGTCTTCTATGCTAAGAAAGCATTTGATATTGAATATCAAACACCATGGGGATGGTCAGAAAATGAAGGTATACACTGGAGAGGAGACTACGATTTAACACAACACAGTAAATTCTCTAAGAAAGATTTGTCATATACCAATCCTCAAACACATGAGAAATATATACCTTGGATTGTAGAAACCTCTGGAGGGGTAGATAGGACATTGTTCTTCTTACTCTTAGATGCATATGAAGAGGAAGATTTAGGAGAGGGCAATACAAGAACAGTATTAAAGATTAACAAAGATATTGCAGCATACAAGGCAGCTATTTTCCCACTTGTAAGTAACAAAGATGATATTGTTCAAAAGGGTAGAGATATTTTCAATTTACTATCCGAAAACAACAAGGTTGTATGGGATGATAGGGGAAATATTGGTAAGAGATATAGATATCAGGATGAGATTGGTACTCCATACTGTATTACAATAGATTATGAAACATTAGAAAACGATACTGTAACTGTTAGAGATAGGGATAGTATGAAACAGGAAAGAGTGAAGATAGAAGATTTACAATCAGTAATTAATTAACAAATCTCTAAAATCTTGTATTTAACCGTATTACCTCTTACTTTAAGAGTAATTGTTTCTCCTACTTTACCGGTAATTAATTTTCTTCCAAGTGGAGATCTATTAGATATATAGCTTTTACTAGGATCTGCCTCTAAGGATGATACCAACTTAACTTCAAAGATTTTATTTCCATCTTTAAGTTTAATTTTAGAACCTAATGAAATTTTATCAGGTTCACAATATCCTTTCTCTTCTATTAATTCACAATTCTCTAATATATTACTAATTTCTTTAATTCTTTTCTCAAGAGATTGTTTCTCTTGAGCAATTACTCCTAACATCGCATCATCTTCATCACTGTCATTTTCTCTAGATTCTTCTAATCGATTAGCAACATCTATTAAATCTTTTTCCTGAAGTTGTTTGCGTTCTTGAACTAGTTCAATCTGTTTTTCCTCAGTAA
>CAZOFW010000044.1:0-3066 GCA_964579365.1 uncultured Candidatus Saccharibacteria bacterium | reverse complement strand
TTTCCCAGGAACAGATTTATATGTATTACAGATACAGAATAAACAACATATTCTTTCTTTCATCGATTACTCTCTTCTTGGAGCCAGCAATCAAGAAGATTCTTTCTTTAATACCAGAAACAGACGATATGGTTTTAAGAGATAGGGGGATTTCACTTTATTTAAACAACAATTACGCCATATATAGAGGTTGCAGGATATTACTTTCCAATACAGAGAAATTAATCCTCAACTACTTGCTAAAGAAATCTTCTACTTGTCCCAGAACAGAGTTGATTAATTATTTATCGAACATATTACAAAGAGAAATCTCAGTAGGATATTTAACGGTAAATATCTCAAGATTGAGAAGAAAGTTTATCAAACATACAGGAATTAACATAGTGAAGAGTAGAAATGGCTTTGGATATTATCTGTCTGTCTAAATCTTCTTTTTCCAACCAACGATTTTATTTAACGCCTCTATTGGGGTTAAATTATCTAAATCCATGGACTGTATCTCTTTCTCAATCTCAGAATCTTTTGCTGTAAACAAAGGATACTGGAGACCAGAATTTCCGTTTTTGGAAACACTCGAAGATGAATTAAGAACATTAATGTCTCTTAATCCATTTTTCTTTACAAACATACTTTCCTGTTCAAAACTTTCTAAAATTTCATTTGCTCTTTTAATTACCTTGTTTGGTAAACCTGCCATCTTAGCAACATATATTCCGTAACTTCTGTCCGTACCACCAGCTATAATTTTTCTTAGAAATATTACAGTACCTTCCTCAAGATTTTCTTCTACCATCACGTTGTAATTTTTTACTGCATCTGGATATTTCTCTTCAAGTTTAAGAAGCTCGTGATAGTGTGTAGCGAAAAGAGTTCTGGCTTGAGTCTCAGATATTAGATACTCTGCCAAGGCCCAAGCTATGCTTACACCATCATATGTACTTGTACCTCTACCAATTTCGTCTAGGACAATTAGGCTGTATTTAGTAGCATTGTTAACAATATTTGCAGCCTCATCCATTTCTACCATGAAGGTACTTCTTCCTCTTGCCAAATCATCTGAGGCTCCAACTCTTGTAAAGATTCTGTCTACAAGAGAGATACTTGCTTTTTTAGCTGGAACAAAACTTCCAATGTGTGCCATTAGAACTATAACTGCAACTTGTCTAATATATGTAGACTTTCCAGACATATTTGGTCCAGTGAGTATACACATACGATTATTTTTTGCATCTAGTTGTGTATCATTGGAAATGAACTCACTTTCAACAATATTCTCAATGATTGGATGTCTTCCTTTCTCAATATTAATGACACCATCTTTTTCACCCATTTCAAATATCTCTGGCCTACAGTAGTTGTTCTGGTGCGCAACATGTGCGAAATTGGAAAGAACATCAATGTTAGAAAGATACTGGGAACATTTTTGTAACTCACTTAATACAGGAAAGAACGAATCTCTGAATTCACAAAACAACTGGTATTCCAGTGAACATACTTTTTCTTGTGCATTGAGAATAATGTTTTCTTTTTCCTTAAGTTCTTCGGTAATATACCTTTCTGCGTTAACAAGGGTTTGTTTCCTAATATATCTTTCTGGGACTTTCTCTTTATGTGCATTGGTTACCTCTATGTAGTATCCAAATACTTTGTTAAAACTAATTTTAAGAGAAGATATACCTGTGTCTTTTTTCTCTTTCTTTTCAAATTCTTCCAACCAGGTTTTGCTATCTCCTGAGAGAGATCTTAGTTCATCTACCTCTTTGTTAAATCCTGTTTTTAGTATATCTCCATCTAGAAGAGAGAGAGGAGGAGAGTCGGAGATTGTTTTCTCAATCTTAGCGATTAATTCTTCAATTAGCTTTTTATCTGTTTCGAAAGATATCTTGAATTCTTTCTTCAATATATCTACTATCTCTAAGAAATTTTTAAGCGAGGTTTGTAAATAATTGAAATCTCTGGCATTGACTCTTCCAAGACCAATCTTTCCTACAATTCTTTCTACATCTCCAATTTCACTTAGCCTTTCTCTTATTCGTTCTAGTTCATTTTTCTTAGTAAACAACTTTTCTACTTTTTCTAATCTTTCTTCTATTCTCTTTTTGTCCAAAAGGGGGTTTAAAATCCATGAGAAGAGGAGTCTTTTGCCCATTGGAGTACAGGTAGTGTCTAGTACAGAGAGTAGGGAATTAGATATGTCTCCAGAGTATGCGTTTCTTACCAATTCCAGATTCCTGATGGTTGCACTATCCAAGACCATTGTATTATCTATACTAACCTTTCTAGGTTTCTGGATATGCTTAGGAGACATTAATTGGGTCTCTTTAATATATTCCAGTATCATTGCAACACTTACAATATCTAGCGATTCTCCTTCAATACCAAGGCTTTCAATACTTTTCAAGTCAAAGAAATCTTTGCATACCTCTGCAGAGTATTGTTTGTTTTTTAGACCTTTAGATACAAAGTGAACTGGTTTGTTGTCAAATCTAAAACTTTCCTCTCCTTCAATAAGGAGTATTTCCTCTGGATCATATGAGGTTAGTATTCTGTTTGCTATGTCTTTCTTGTTACTTTCAGATATTAAGAGAAACTCACCTGTGGAGACATCACACAGGGCAACAGAGGTTAGGGTCTTCTCTTTAGAGAATGCTGCTAGGTACTGGTTTTTAGAACTTTTTGCTTTCTCACCATCTAGTGTTCCAGGTGTTACTATTCTTGTAATTCCTCTTTTAACAATTCCTTTTGCAAACTTGGGGTCTTCTAATTGGTCTACTACTACTACACAGTAACCACCTTCAATTAGTTTAGGAAGGTATTGGTCTATGGCTTTGTGTGGGAAACCAGCAAGTGGAGTAGGGTTGTTTTTTTTGTCTCTTGTTGTGAGGGTAATGTTTAGTACTTTGGAAGCTATTTTTGCGTCTTCTCCAAAGGTTTCAAAAAAATCTCCCATTCTGTAAAGTAGTATTTTATCTGGGTATTGCTTCTTAAAACCCTGATATTGTCTCATCATAGGTGTGTTTTCCATGTGTGAAAAAGTATATCATGAAATCCTATAATAAGAGAAAT
>CAZOFW010000043.1:0-3094 GCA_964579365.1 uncultured Candidatus Saccharibacteria bacterium | reverse complement strand
TTAGAGATAAACTTTTTGATCCTCAATTAGTTGAGGATATTACATATGTATCTCAGGAGGAAGCTTTAAAGATATACCAGGATGACTTTGCAGATAATCCAGATTTAATATCTACAGTAACTGCAGATTCTCTCCCACCAAGTTTAGAGATAAGGGCAAAGTCAGTAGATGATCTTCTTACAGTCATTGAGAGCATAAATACCGAGAAGCAAACAAATCCCAATATAGATGAGGTTATGTATTTTAAAGATGTTGTAGAGAATTTAAGAACTCTTTCAAATATCATAAATATAGGTGCTGTTGTATTAATCTCTGCTCTCTTAATCATTACCTTCTCTTTAATTAGAATTACCATTGGCTTTAATATCAACTCACACAAAGAGGAAATCCAAATTATGAATTTAGTTGGTAGTACAGATAGCTTCATAAAGACTCCGTTCATAATGGAGGGTGCTTTCTACGGAATGATGGGTGGTTTGCTTGCAGCTACCTTAATCCTTGTTCCTTGGTATACTGTAATTATGTATACACAGGGGACAGATTTTGCATATTGGTTAAACCAGACTTTGACAGATTTTAATTTAGATTTTCTTAGAACTGTAAATATTGCATTCATACCGATTTACTACATAATACATTTGGTATTTGGTGGTTTAATAGGTATGTTTAGTAGTATTAGTGCAGTTAAGAAGTATTTACAATAATGAATAAAAAGACGTTTGTAAAAACATTAATAATACTCGTTTTTGTAGCACTTTCTTTTGTGTTGTTAGCCAAACCGTATGTTAAAGAAACATACGCAGTATCCTGTCCTTCAAACATAGATCCTGATTCCATTGAATGTCTCGATTATCTCAGAGACCAGCAAGAGAAGATTCAAAAACAGCAAGGTAGTATACAAAAACAATTGGGCAATGAAGCATATCAACAACTCTCTCTTCAAGAGAAAATTACATATATGACTAATCAAATTGAGCAAACCGAGAGAGTAATTAAAACACTTGAGGTGGAGATAGCTGCCAATGATGTTGAGATTAAACTCTTAGAGAAAGATATTATGGAGAAAGAGGACTACATCTCACTTTTAAGACAAGAAACAGATATACTAGAACAAACAGTAAATCAAAGAATTACAGAGTCATACAAATATTCTTTCGTTGGACCATTAGAGATATTCTTGGATGTTAAATCTCTTTCATCCGCTCTAAGAAGAACGAAATATTTAATTGCAACAAGAAGCCAGGACATTGTTTCGCTAGAGGAATATAGTTTTAAAATTGTAGATTTGAAAGAAGAAGAAGAAAAATTAACCTCTCAAAAAGCTGCAGTTCAAGTTAAAAGAAATAGCACTGAGGAAGAGAAATTAAATCTGGCAAAGGAAGCTCAGAATCTTCAAGCACAAAAGGCAGAAAAAGACAGATTGCTCGCACAATCTAGAGCAAACGAAGCACAATTGAAAGCAACATATGATGCCAATATAAAGAAACAGAATGCTTTAGATGCAGCCATCATTGCATATATAAATGAACATGGAGATCAAGCAAGGATGTCTGGAAGGGTTGCTGGTGGAGATTGGATTGGAAGAATGGGAAATACAGGTTATTCAACTGGTGCACACTTGCATTTTTCTGTTAGGAGTTCTTTCACTAGCGGTAAGGTCTGTCAAGGGAATATTCCTGTTTTAAGTGGATATTTAAGACAAGGTGGTGCTTCATGGATAATTGGATGGGATGGATGGAAATGGCCATACATGTACTCTGGCACTATGAGACTTCCAATTGCAGGACCTTATGTAATCATGACTCAGAATTACCATAGTGGTTATGCAATAGACCTCAAATCATACAAAACTGACAGGACAACTAACTATGGAGCTCCAATATATGCCATTCTACCAGGAGTCCTATATAGAGGTGTAGATGGTTATGGTGGTGTTTATGCATATATTAAGCATGATAACGGTTGGGTAAGCTGTTATCTTCATATTCAAGAATAACCCCTTTCCCATTTCTCAATATTCTGCTACACTATAGCTTAATAAATTCATATATGTCCTCTAATGGCAAAAAGTTCCAAAACGGCTACAAAGAAAGTAGTAAAAAAAGCCCCAGCAAAGAAAGTAAAGATCGTAATTAAGAAGCCTAATTTTTCTAAGATGAAAGACTTAAATCTTAAACCTGTAGGAAAAGTAATTGGCCTAATATTAATCATTGTATCTGCATTTGCACTAATAGACTTAGCAGTACAGTATCTAAACAACGATTACAGTGTAGCTGTAGTAGATGGTTCAAGAATATCTAAATCTAAATGGCACAAAACATTAGAGAGTGCATATGGTTCTTCTGTTGCACAGCAGTTAATTGATGAGCAGATCATCAAAGCAGAGGCTAAGAAAGCAAAGATCACCATTTCTAAAGAAGAGATTGACCAGCAGATTACAGATATTGAAACAAGTTTAGGTGGTAAAGAGGCTTTAGATACAGCTTTGATTGCAAACAATATTACATTGGAGCAATTAAAAGAGCAGGTTGAATTAGATCTGTTATCTACAAAGATACTTACACCACAGATTGAATACACAGAGGATGATGTTAAGAGTTTCTTTAACCAATACAGCGATGTAATATTCCCAGATGAAACAGCAGCTTTGGAAAAAGGTGCTAAGTTAGACTTTGACCAATACAAAGCAGAAACAGAAGAAGTATATATCCAACAGCAGGTACAGAGTAAACAGAGTTCTTGGTTAACAGAGGTAGAAGCAAATTACAGAATACAAGATAACTCTGTAAGTAGACCAAGATATGGATTCTTAACTACTACAGTAAATATCATAAACAACTTACTGGAAAGTACTAAGAAAGCAGAGTAATCTGAACTGGTATGTAAATGAAAGGGAGGTCCAAAAGGCCTCCTTTTTTTAAATACCTTCCTTTGGTTCTACAAGACCATATCCTCCTTGTTTCCTTCTGTAGAGCATACATATCTTGTTGTTATTCTTGTTTCTAAAGAGATATTGATCATATCCCAATAACTCCATCCTCTCGATAGCTTCTCCCTCCTCTATGGGGGACATATCTTCTACAATCTTCCTTTT
>CAZOFW010000042.1:0-3206 GCA_964579365.1 uncultured Candidatus Saccharibacteria bacterium | reverse complement strand
ATGTCTAGACATTCATAATATATATTACGCAAATATGATTATTTTTCTTGCATTCCTCTTCCCATACCTTCCCAAGGACGAATCTCTGTAGCATCAAAAAGTGTATCAGAAGACATATTCCCAAGCATCTTAATCTTTTCTCCTATCTCTAGCGTAACTCTAATCTTTACAAAAGCATCACCGTACCCAACACTCCATACCTTACCATCTAAGTCCCTCAAAAGCATCTCTTCTTTGTCTTGGTCAATTTCCAATATCGTGCCAGAAAGATATCCCTCTTGAGGCCTCATCCATACCTCTTGTCTCAAGTCCAAAGCATTGGTGTAGAAAGGAACAGATTCTACGAATATATTATTTAACCTCTCCGAGAGACCAGAAAAATACAACATCAAACCAAAAAGGATTGTAATTCCGACATTAAGCAAGACCTTCTTGCCAACTGAGAACCTGTATCCTTTCTCTGTATTTCTAAAATTGTAGAAAGCTACAAAAAGGAATAACACTGTTAAAAGAATCCATACTACTGGAATTGAAAGTAAAAACCATTGCCATATATTCCCTGTTAGAGAGAAATCTCCGACAGAGTCATTATTTACTAAAAGGAATATTACAATTGCAAAACCAATAGATCCAAGGATTAAATTAATACCAAACAAGCTCCAAACAAAAGAATCCTTAAGCATAAACTGCCATTTAGGTATAGGATGAATATCTTGCTTCTTAATTTTCTCTAATACTTTTTTACTTATCTTCACCATCTGAATTCATCATATCTTTTAACTTAATTTTTGCCCTACTAATTAAAGAACCAACAGTCCCAGAGGGTATATGTAGTATTTCCGATATCTCATTATAATCCATTCCTTCTAAGAACTTTAGTACAAGAGCATCTCTGTATTTCGTATCTAGCTTAGCAAGAATCTTTTCCACTCTTTTGGCAGAATCTTTCTCCATGTATTCCTTCTCTAAATCTAAGTCTGATGCCAAGTTTTCGAATATGTCTTTTTCAGGATCATTGGTTATTTCCAATTTTCTTTTCTTGTTCTTGCGAAGAAAAGAGACTGCCTCATTATGTGCAATTCTATAGATCCAGTTTGAGAATTTATATCTTGGATTAAAACTATTTAAATTTCTGTATGCTTTTATGAAAACCTCTTGTAATATATCCTCTGCATCTTCAGTATTAACATATAACAACCTTCGGATATATCTCATTAATTTCCCCTCGTATCTCTCAACGATATATCGATAATTATTAATATTTCCGAGAGTCATCTGTACAATTTCCTCGTCACTCTTATTAAGCATATTCGTATAGCCTACCAGTTTATCAATGAAAAAAACAATAAGCCCCCTCTTAAAAGGTCTCCGTATTAATACAAAAAACTAATCTATTACAAACCTACATCAGCAGCTTCAAGATCAAAGTCTAATTCTATACTATCCAATTCTTTAATTTGAAAATCCAGATCATCAATTGCATCATCAACATCTTGAGTAGAGACACTCTCCGCTTCTAAGAAATTTTCTGGCAAATCACCAATTTCTGTATCCAAATCTTCCGTTTCAGAGAATAATGCTTCAATTGAAGTTATTGCACCATCTATTAAGGAGAGCTTTGAGTTTTTAATCAACATAAAAGCTACAAATATTCCAGAAATAATAACCACTAGGGCAATTCCCAGAATAATCCAGATCTTTTTCTTATTTCCCTTCGCTACATTTTGAACCACAGGTTCTGTACTTACAGGAGAATTCTCTAATTTCGTATCTTCCATCTTATTTTATTTATAACAATTTATTCAGTAACCTGATCCTTTAAGTCTAAAAGATCCTGCTTCAATGTTTCTTCTGCGAAAGTCCTCAATTCAAGCATTCCTGTCTTACAAAGAGATAGCTGCTCTCTTGCACGAGTAAATTCTTGAGTTGCTTGTGCTTCACTATTTCCACATACTGATTTTTTTGAATTATCAAGTCCGTTAGAGAACTCATTATAATATCTGGATGCATTCTGAATCATATTGTTAAATTCATTCATATGCTTCTCTAATTCTGCTGTATCATAACCATCAGCTTTGAACTTCAAGGCCAAAGCTTCAATATTTTTGAAAACATTTTGTGCTGTGGTCATGTACTTCTCCTGATTCTTGTTATATCTATCTACAACTAAGCCCACTTTCTTTGTAACATCAGAGCATCTCTGGCTCTCGCTACCCTGTTGACCACTACTTGTAGTAGTAGAACCACCCTGTTGAGCAGATTGTGCAAGAACTGCTACAGATGAAAACGCAACAAGAATTAGGGCAAAAAACAAAATTCGTAACTTCATAATCTCTGCAGAATAAATTTAACTACATTTCATTATAAGTATTGTATACCTAGAAGGAAAAATTTCAAGTTCTACTTAAAAGATTCTCTAATTACTGCTAAAATGATTCTAATGTATAACATTTAAAATAAGTTTAGTTTAAGAATTATGAAAAATTGTTGTAACAATACTCCCAGTGGTGCAGTTTACGGACTTGGCTTCATTGGTGCAGCTATATACTTCATATCTACTGCTACTACATTCTGGATTGGAGTACTTGGAGTACTCAAGGCTATCGTATGGCCTGCATTCTTGGTGTATGAGCTCTTGAAATCTCTAATAGGTTAAGCAAATTCTACCAAAAGAATAAATCTCTCCCAAAGGAGTATAATATAAGCATGAAGAAAACAACCATAAGAATTTTTGTCGTGTTTGTGGTTTTAGCATTAGTCGGTTTAGGAATATATTTCACTTTCAAATCTGTAAATATAGATACTGGAAACC
Organism: uncultured Candidatus Saccharibacteria bacterium; assembly: GCA_964579365.1. Classification (GTDB taxonomy): domain Bacteria; phylum Patescibacteriota; class Dojkabacteria; order SC72; family SC72; genus JAKPKF01. The sequence goes on along the minus strand of CAZOFW010000042.1, from coordinate 394 downwards.
TTCCAGTTATTACAAATTACAATACAACTGAACTAAATTTACAAAACAAGGGATTGACTTCCCTCTCTTCAGAGATTGGAAAACTAACTAAGTTAGTTACATTTGATGTTAGTAATAATAATCTAACAGGAGCCTTACCTGCTGAAATTGGTAAATTTACAAAACTAGAAACTTTGGATGCTTCCGACAACAATCTAACTGGAATACCAGCAGAGATAGGAAGACTAACAAAATTACAAACAGTAGACTTTAGTAACAATGACATTACAGATTATCCGATGGAAATTTTTAACCTAACACAGTTGCAAACATTAGATTTAAGGAATAATCCATTCTCACAGGAGAAGATCAACATACTTAAAGAGAAATTACCAAATACAACGATTCTTTTCTA
>CAZOFW010000041.1:0-3782 GCA_964579365.1 uncultured Candidatus Saccharibacteria bacterium | reverse complement strand
TCACACTTCTTCCAAAATATTTTTGCTGCATCATGGTGTGCTGGAGTAGAGGTTCTGTAGAAATTGTCATATTCAACAGAGAATAGTTTACAAAAATCTTTAAATCTTTGTGCATATTTGTCTACAAAATCATTTAAGGATAATCCCTCTTCTTTGGCTTTGTTAAATATTTTTTGACCGTGTTCATCTGTGCCTACATTAAAGAAGACATTTTCATCACCGAGTTTGGTTCTAAAATATCTAGATATTGCATCGGCCTGTACAAACTCCAAGGCATGACCAATGTGGGGTTCAGCATTTACATAGGGGAGTGTAGTTGTAATATATATATTTTGTTTATCCATTTTGATCAATTCGAATAATTAGTTATATTAATGATGATAACAAATATTGGTAAATTAGTGAATTATGGAAACGGAGGGCCTATAGTGGTATAATTAATCTGTTAACTAGTTCTATAAAAATAAAAGAGGAGAGAGGATAAAATCAAATGGATATGACTACGTTACGTCTACAGATTCACGATTCAGATAGTGGCAGAGAATTGCTAACAACTATTATCAACCACGATTTAAGCAACGACGAAAAAAATCTTGTGTGTGTTCCCCACGATCTAGAACAACAAATCCCAAATTGGAGGAATAAAAACTTAAAAATACTCTGCACTGGATTGGCATTTGAGATTAGCATCGAAATTGACCTTAGGCCTCCTGCTTCAATAAAGATATTGAGAGAAGACGATGGGGCGATCATCGAAAGATTTATGTTCCGCCTTCGCGAGAAAATCCGTGAATATCTAAAAGAAATCAGTGCGAACTTTCTCGTTACCTCTAAGAAATAGGACTAGCAACTGGAAACCCGGTATATTTTTTAATACACATACTGGGTTTCCATTGGTTCTTGAATTCGTTATTTAATTTCTTCCCCCATTAATAACCCCTCTACAAGTCCAATCTTTACTAACTCTTGCCATACGGCTTCAGTAATGAATGGGATGAAAGGATGCATAATCTTTAGATTCTCTTTTAATAACCAGAGCATTTCCGAAAGCTTCTCAATTCGAATACCACTTTCCAATTCTTTATCTTTAATCTCTTTTTTTATTTCTTCTATCCATACATCGCACAATTGATGCCAGAAGAATTCTCTAATAGCTTCTGCACCAAGATTAAATTGATATTTTTCAATATACCTTGAAACCTGCAAGACATGGCCTCTTGTTCTATTCATTCTCTCTGTTTCAACTAATTGATGGCTCTTTATCTTTTCAATCTCAGATTCATCAATATTCATAAGGATGAATCTACTTGCATTCCATATCTTGTTTACAAAATTTCTGTTACCCTTGATCTTCTCCTCCCTAATTGGAGCATTTGAACCTGGTAGTGCATCTGAGTAATACCAAAGACGAAGAGAATCTGCACCATATTTTTCAAATACTTCACTTGGCTCTATCCCGTTTCCTTTAGATTTGGACATCTTGCTACCATCTGCGGCAAGAATTAGTCCTGTTAAGAAGATTGTAGGGAAGGGGACCTTCTCAGTTCTGTACAATCCCATCATTACCATTCTTGCTGACCACCAAAAAAGAATATCTCTTGCATGAATCATTATCTGTGTTGGATAGTATTTCTTGTAATCCTCACCATCTGGTCCTCCTAGGGTAGAGTAAGGTAGTTGGCCAGAACTAAACCATGTGTCAAACACATCTGTTTCTGCCTCCCATCCATCTCCTGGATTTTCCTCTCCGAGCTTAATTTCACCAGTTCCATTTGCTTTCTTGCCTGTTTCAATTTCAAAATCTTGAACATTCTTTCTTTTGTTCTCATTTAACCAATCGTAGAGCTCTTTTCCACCATTGTACCAAACAGGAATTCTCTGTCCCCACCATAACTGTCTTGATATACACCAAGGCTGAATATTTTCAAAGAAAAATTCTAACGCTTTCTGTTGACCAAAAGGAATTACAGAGATATCTCCTGATTTAATTGCTTCGAGAGCCTTTTGTGCAAGTGTGCTAACATTAAGATACCACTGGTTGGAGATGATTGGCTCTATTGCAGTTTTACATCTCTCACATATCGCTACCTCATGCTTAATATTCTCAATCTTTTCAAGTAATCCAAGCTTGTCCAATTCCCCACAAAGGGCTTTGGAACAATCTATTGTCATCATACCCTTGAATCTCTCAGGGACATTCCCAGTCATTTTACCTTCTGAGTCAATTACATTCTCAACATCAAGTCCATGTTTTTTACCAATTTCAAAATCTACGGGAGAGTGGGCCGGTGTAACTTTCACTGCTCCAGTTCCAAGTTCCATATCCACATTCTCATCGGCAATGATAGGGATATCTCTATCTGCAATGGGAAGACGAAGTGTTTTACCAACATATTGCTTGTATCTTTCATCATTTGGATTAACAGCAACTGCAGTATCTCCAAGCATTGTCTCTGGTCGAGTAGTTGCAACCGTAATTCCGTCTTTACCATCACCCTCTGCAAAAGGGTACCTAATGTATGCGAATATTCCTCTTCTTTCTTCATGTTCAGTATCTACATCTGCAAGTGCTGTCTTACAATTTGGACACTGGTTTACAATCCTTTTGTCTCTGTAAACAAGACCCTCTTCATACATTTTGTAGAAAGTATCGTAAACAATTTTTGTTAATTTAGGATCTAAGGTGAAAAATTCTCGGCTGTAATCTGCAGAAAGACCAATTCTTTTCTCTTGTCTTCTAGCATTATCTGCATTCTCTATACAAAAGTCATAACATCTTTTGTAAAATTCATCTCTACCCATGTCCCACTTACTCTCTCCTTTGGATTGTAGAACTTTTGAAAATGCTGTTTCTGTCTGTATCCCCGCATGATCTTTCCCAGGGACAAGAAGGGTGGGGTGGTTTGTCATCCTCATATATCTAGCTAAAACATCGTGGTAGGAGTATCCACACATATGTCCAAGATGAAGATTTCCGTTTGCATTAGGAGGAGGAAGTGTAATTGTAAATGACTCTTTAATTTCTCTCTGTTTTTCTTGGAAATGTCTCTCCGATTCCTCTGGATTAGTTAGCTTACTTTCTTCCCACATACCATAGATCTTCTCTTCAATATCTTGTGATTCAAACGTTTTTGGGATATCTTTCGACATGTTATTACTCTTACTAATATTGTATTAAAGGCTTTCCCATTATATCACATCCAAATATCTGATATAATGGGCGATATGAAAGAAAATAGTAAAGAATTCCTCAAATTATGTACACTTTCCGGAACAGCAGAGATTGGAAGAAATTGTAATTTTGTAGAATATGGTGATGAGATAGTTGTGATAGATGCTGGATACGCATTCCCTGGACATGAGATGTACGGGATTGATTATCTAATCCCTAATGTTAGTTACCTAAAAAAGAACAAAGATAAAGTTAAGGCCATTTTAATAACACATGGTCATCTTGACCATACCGGTGCACTTAAGTGGATACTTCCAGAGCTAGGTTATCCTCCAGTATATGCTGGTGGGTTTGCCAAGGCACTCATAGATCTAAAGATGAAAGAGTACAAGATGGAGGATAAGGTGAAGGTCATTAGTGTAGATAGAAAATCTACCCTTAATATCGGTAGAAATTTTAAAGCAACATTCGTGGGAATTAATCACAGTATTCCAGATGCATTCTCAATTTTTGTAGAATCTCCAAGAGGCAATGTCTTCTTTTCTGGAGATTACAAAATAGATATGTCTCCTGCAAACGAACCTCAAACAGACTACGAAAAGTTAAGAAA
>CAZOFW010000040.1:3343-4493 GCA_964579365.1 uncultured Candidatus Saccharibacteria bacterium | reverse complement strand
AAGAGTGAATATATTCCAGTCATAGATGCTCAATACAAACCACTTGTAGGTGAGATAGAGAAGGCCCTAAAGGATGTAAACAAGGAAGATATTGTCATTCTTGGCAAATCCAAGGAGAAATGTCCAACCTGTGGTGGAGAAATGTTAATTAGACTTGGTAGATATGGTAAATTTCTTAGCTGTTCTAAATTCCCAGAGTGTAAGGGAATGAAAGATCTTTCTGGTGGAGAGGAGAGTTTAGATTTCAATAAGTATGCTAAACCAGATAAATGCCCAAAGTGTGGTAGTAAATTACTGCTTAAGAATAGCAAATACGGTAAGTTCTGGGCATGTGAGAAATATCCAGAATGTAAAGGAACTCTACCATTACTTCTTAAAGAGAAATGTCCAGAGTGTGGTGGTAATTTAGTAGAGAGAAGAAGTAAATGGGGTAAAACATTCATAGGTTGTAGTACATATCCAGATTGTAAATATATTAAAAAGAGTTTCAAGAAGAAAAAGAAGTAATTCATACTTTCTTCATAATCATTTCCTAAAATATTGTAATGCTTCCGAGAGAGAAATACCTTGAGAGAGGGATAGATAGTCTTAGTGATACAGAATTGGTAGCGATACTGGTTGGTTCTGGTGTAAAAGGAAAAGACTTCTTCTCCATTTCAAGGGGTATTGTTAAGCGAATACGCAGAGTTTTGTCAAAGGGAAGGGAGATTAAACTTGAAGATATTGACGGAGTAGAGGGGGTTGGAGAGATAACGGCAATGCGTATTCTTGCAGGAATGGAGTTGGGTAGAAGAGTGTATGGGTTATGTAGAAATGAGAGGGCTTTGGTAAGGAATTCTGAAGAGGCCTACGAGTTGCTTAAGGATATTGGTAGCAAGAAACAGGAGTATATTGTTGGGCTTTTTCTTAATTCTAGGTTTGAGGTACTGGACAAGAGGGTAGTAGGGATGGGGACTTTAGATTTGGTTAGCATATTACCAAGGGATATCATAATACCAGCGTTAGAATTAAATGCAGCTTTAGTGGTAATAGCACACAACCATCCATCAGGAGATTCAAGCCCAAGCGAAGAGGATATACTCTTCACAAAAAGGCTCTCGGAAGCATTAGATATGGTTGGTATGAAGTTACTAGACCATATTGTAATAGG
>CAZOFW010000040.1:0-3243 GCA_964579365.1 uncultured Candidatus Saccharibacteria bacterium | reverse complement strand
TATGTATAATCCTAACGTTTAATATATATCTCATATATCTCTGAACAATTCCTGGATGATATACATATCACCCACCAGAGATATTACAAAAGGAAAAAATAATGGAAAAAACAACAAAAAAAGTCGTAGAAGAAACAAAGACTCTAAACAAAGTTTCTACAGTTAAACTCCCAGAATTAATAGAATTGCTTCAAGCAGGATGCCATTTTGGTCACAAGAAAAGTGGTTGGAATCCAAGAATGAAACAATACATCTACGAAGAGAGAAACGGAATTCACATCATTGACCTTGTTAAAACACAAGAATTACTAAAAAAAGCAGTAGAAGAATTAGAGAAACTCTCTAATACAGGAAATATCTTAATCGTTGGTACAAAAGGACAAGCAGCTTCAATAGTTCAAAATATTGCACTAGAGAAGGGTGCTTTTTACGTAAACAGAAGATGGCCAGGTGGTCTTTTTACGAACTTTGAAACCATTAGAAGAAGTATCCAAAATCTCGTAAAGATGGAAGAAGAAATTGCACAGGGTGGAAAAGATCTTGTTAAAAAAGAAGTCCTCATGATGGAGAAAGAAATTGCTAAATTGAACATGATCTACAAAGGAATTAAATTCATGGACAAGATTCCAACAGCAATAATTGTCATAGACAGTAAAGTAGAAAAGATTGCAGTAAGAGAAGCTAACAGAGTAGGTATTCCAATCATTTCAATGGTTGACACAAACAGTAATCCAGATTTAATAACACACTCCATTCCTGCAAACGATGACTCTCTAAAGAGTATCACCTTAATTATGAATGTCCTTGGTGAAGTAATTGGAACTTCCAAATACGGAAATTCTTTAGTTGCTCTAAGAAGAGATCACGAGGCGGTACTAGACAGAATGAGCAGAAACTTCCTTGAGAAGAAAGAAAGAGAAGAGAAAATGGCAAATGAAGATAGAGAAAGAATGAAAGCACTAAGAGAAGGAAAGATTGCAGAATCTAAGGGAACAGTTGTTAGAGTTGTTAAAAAAGACATAACCGCAGACATTGTAGCAGCAGAAGAAGCTAAGAAAGAAGCAGATTCAAGACAGATAGAAGACTTAGGTCTTTCTGCAAGAGTACTAAAAGCACTACAAGAGGGTGGAATTAAAACAATAAGCGACCTAACTGGAAAGAGCGAAAAAGATTTGGAAGGTATCAAAGGAATAGGAGAGAAAGCTGCAAAAGAAATTCTGAAATCATTAAGATAATTTAAATATTAAAACTGCTATGAATATTACAGTTGACGATATAAGAAGCTTAAGAAATAAAACCTCCGCGGGTATGGGATTGTGCAAAGAAGCTCTCACTAAGAGTGAAGGAGATATGGCAAAAGCTATCGAATATATCAATGAAAGAAGCGATGTAATTAGCAGGTTAAGAAATTTAACTGGTGCAAAGATTGGTCTTTGTAAATTGGCATACGATGAAGCAGAAAAAGATTTTGAAAAAGCAGTAGCATTAATCAATGAAAGAGGTTGGAATGAGCCAATTGGAGATGAAGAAGTTGAGATTGGTGAAGGTATAATCGAGTCATATGTCCATGGAAAAGAGCAGAGACTTGTATCTTTAGTAGAAGTTAAGTGTAAAACAGATTTTGTAGCAAGAAATGAAGATTTTAAAGCATTCGCACATGAACTAGCACTACAGATAGCTGCAATGAAACCAGAATATATTTCCAAAGAAAGTATCTCAGAAGAGGAATTAACAAAGCTCAAGGATATATTCCAGAAAGAAGCAGAAAGTGAAGGAAAACCAGAGAATATTCGAGAGAAAATAGTAGAGGGGAAGTTAAACAAATTTTTCTCAGAGAAATGTCTTTTGGAACAGAAATGGTTTAAAGATGAAACCAAAACAATCTCCAATCTTCTTGATGAAGCTACACAGAAATTAGGAGAACCTCTTGAAATTAGAAAAATGCTTCTCTGGGAATTTGGTAAATAACCAAGACCCTTTCTAGACAATATCCCTCAGTTGATATACAATTTGTAAATAATATATTTACATAATTTCGTATGGATATAGATCTCTTTAAAGTTGATATACAAAAATGCCTAGATCATCTAAACGATGAACTTTCTCAAATTAGAACAGGTAGAGCTACTCCTGAATTAGTGCAGGAGATACCTGTAAATGCATATGAGACAATGGCTCCCATTAGAAACTACGCAAATATTATTGCAATAGATGCTAAAACTATCGCCATTCAACCATGGGATAAAAGTATTGTAGACAATATTGCCAAAGCTGTAACCAACGCTAACATGGGTTTCCTTCCTGCGAGAGATGGGGACAGAATATTAGTTAAGATCCCAGATTTAACAGAAGAGAGAAGAAAAGAGTATGTAAAAGTTATGAAGGAAAGAGTGGAAGATGGAAGAGTTGCTGTAAGACAGGTAAGGCAGAAATATATGAAGGAATTGGATGACATGCAGACCTCTGGTCTTTCAGAAGATGAGGCAGATAGAGCAAGGGAAGAGATTGAGAAGGTTGTAAAGGAGAGTAATACAAAAATAGAGGAAATGAAAGACCAAAAAGAAAAAGATCTTCTAACTATATAATCTGTACATTTTAAATATGCTGTCCATTATCCTAAATGTTCTTCTGTTCATTCTTGTTATCGGTGTTCTTACCTTTGTTCATGAGCTTGGACATTTTCTAGTAGCTAAGGCAATTAAAGCAAAGGTATATGAATTTGCTTTGGGTTTTGGTCCTAAGCTTTTAAAAAAGAAATACAAAGGGACAGAATACAGCATTAGAATGCTTCCACTTGGTGGCTTCGTAAAGATAATGGGAGATGGGGACCCTGGAAAATACGAAGAGGTAAAGAAAGATCCTGGGAATTTAAACAACAAACCTAAGATAGCACAGGTAGCGGTAATGTTGGCTGGTGTTACCATGAACATTCTCTTCTGTGTAGTTGTATATTTCATTGTCATAGCTTCCATGGGGTGGAAGATTCCTCTTTCCAACGATTTCGATGGTTTCAATCCGGTAGGTGGAACAATCTCAAGAGAGATTGTTGGTGGCGTAGAATATTCTGAAGTTGTGGATGGTGGTAACGCTCAGAAAGCAAATATCCCAGTTAAGGGAGAGATTAAAAGTATTGGTGAAGTAGAGTTAAAATATTCAGATGAGATTAAGGATGTTTTAGCAAAAAACAAGGGCGAGAGTGTGAATATGAATATCTGTGAGGAAGATGTTTGCAAGGACTACAAG
>CAZOFW010000039.1:0-4526 GCA_964579365.1 uncultured Candidatus Saccharibacteria bacterium | reverse complement strand
TCATAGTCGGGTGGGGAAGTGTAAAAAATACAGTTCTAGATTTAATATCTCAGGGAGAAGATATTGGATATCTACATTACGAATACCTGTTTCCTCTTAAAACAGAGCTTCTAAACACATTAATTAAGCGTGGGAAGAAGATAATCCTCATAGAGAATAACCAAACAGGACAACTCGGAGAAATGCTAAAGGAAAAAACAGGCTATCCATTTAAAAAGAAACTACTCAAATACGATGGAAGACCATTTTTTGTGGAAGATATATTAGAATACTTAAAGAATGAAAAATAGTTTTAACAGTGAGAAATTTCCAACATGGTGCCCAGGATGTGGAAATTTTGCCGTACACGCATCACTGAAAATGGCATTAGAAAGCTTGAATATTAAGCCCTCTCAAACCTTCATATCCTTTGACATTGGCTGCAATGGAAACGGTGCAGATGTAATTAATACATACGCATTTAAAGGTTTACACGGAAGATCCATACCTCTGGCCATAGGAGCACATCTTGCAAATAGAAAATATACTGTAATTGCAGACATTGGAGATGGAGGATGCCTACACGAAGGCCTAGACCACTTGTTACATGCAATTAGATCCAACTACGACATTACAATCCTCATACACAACAACCAGAACTTTGCCCTAACAACTGGACAAGCAACTGCAACCACCCAGAAGGAAAAGCCTGTATTTGGATTCCCAGAAGGAAAACCAGAAAACAGCATTAATATTGGTCAACTATGCCTAAGTTTAGAATCTTCTTTCTTTGCCCGAGGTTACTCAGCAGACCCAAAACAACTGACCGAGATATTTAAAGAGGGAATTAAACATAAAGGTTGCTCTGTAATCGAAATACTCCAGATATGTCCTACATACAACCCACAATCGTCGCCAGAGTGGTACAATGAAAGGATTAAGAAGGTCGAAACAACAGAGGATATACAAAAAGCAAGGGAGATGGTAGAAATAACAGAAACGAATATCTCCACTGGAGTAATATACAAAAACAGGAAATTACCTACCTTCTACAATTCTCTACCAAGCAGAAAAGATAGAAAAACAGAACTAGTAGATGAAGTAAAAGAGTATAATATTAAAATATAAAACATGGAGAACTCAACATTAAACCCAAAATCAGTAGCAATTGTAGGAGCATCTACAGATTCAGAAAAAATTGCTTCAGTAATTCTTAGAAATGTCATAGATGGTGGATACAACGGCAAAATTTATCCCATTAACCCTAAATATGAGGAAATACAGGGAAGAAAAACATATCCAACAGTACTTGAAGTTGAGGACAGTATTGACCTAGTGTGTATCGCTATCCCATACCAATTTGTAGACGAAATAGTAGATCAATGTATTAAGAAGAAAGTTAAGACAGTCGTCATCATCTCTGCAGGATTTAAAGAAACAGGAGAAGAGGGAAAGATACTAGAAGAGAAAATAACTGAGAAGTTAAAAAATGCAAATATCCGTCTTCTTGGACCAAACTGTTTAGGCTTCATAAATAACAGAGCAAAACTAAACCTCTCATTTGCAAGAGAGAACCCAGGAGAAGGGAATATTGCCTTCATATCCCAATCAGGAGCATTCTGTACAGCAATTTTAGATATGGCGTGTGAGAAAGAGCTAGGATTCTCCCATGTAATATCTCTTGGGAATAAAGCAGACATACATGAGAATGAACTGATGAACCAACTCTTTGCAGACAGTAATGTAAAAGCTCTCGCTCTCTATCTTGAAGAATTTAAAGATGGAAAAGAATTTGTATCCCTTTCTCAGAAAGCTAAAAAACCAATTCTACTAATAGCACCTGGAAGCTCTGAAAAAGCAAAACTAGCCATATCTTCGCATACAGGAGCACTTGCCTCATCATACGACACTACAATCGCTGCTGTTAGAAAAGGTAACATCATTCTTGCAGAAAATTCAGAAGAACTTTTCAAATTAATAACCTTAATCAATATTAATGCCATACCTAAAGGAAACAAAATTGCCATTATAACTAATGCTGGAGGACCAGGAATAATTGCAACAGATATGGTAGAAAAGGAAGGATTAGAACTTACTGAAATTGGAGAGAAAACAAAGCAGAACCTACTAAAAGCCCTACCAAGAGAATCTAGCATTAAAAACCCAATAGATATACTTGGAGATGCAAAGAGTGACAGGTACGAACTTGCCATTAAGACTGTACTTGAAGAAAAAGACGCTGATTCAATCCTTGTAATACTTACACCACAGCTAATTACTGAAATAGAAGGAACTGCACAAAAGATTGTAGAAATATCTAAAACAGAGTCAAAACCAATTTACAGCTGTTTCTTAGGAGGAAAAGACATACAGGCTGGGTTCAGAATACTTGAGCTTAATGATGCACCATACTTCAATGATATACAGGAGGCAGTACATCTCATAAAGAAGCTCTCCCTCTTTGAGCAGGAGAAAGAGAATAAAAAAATGATAGATGCGAATACTTTCAAAAAGAGAGGCAAATATACCAAACAAATTAAAAAGCTCCTTAAACAAGACGATGTCGTGATTGTCCCAGACGAATTAGCAATCTCCATAATGAAAGAATTCAAAATAGATATTCCTAATCAAATTGTGACTAGTAGCATAGAGGAGGCAATTAATTTTGCTGCAATAAACTTCCCTGTGGCAATAAAAGCAACTGCAGAGGAGTTTGAACATAAGACGGACTTTAAGGCTATATATCTTGATATTAGAACGATAACGGAATTCGAAGAAAAGTTTGAAGAATTAAAAAGTACAATTGAAAAGATAACTGGTAAACAATCTCCTAAAATACTTGTACAGGAAATGATAGAAGGAAAATTAGAATTCTTCATAGGAGCAAACAGAGAGGGAAATTCAAATATATACGAGAAGGATGGCCTAGGTTTTGGACATCTTCTTGCAATAGGACAGGGTGGTATATACACTGAGGTTTACAAAGATATAAAACATATACTTCTACCAGAGAGTGTAGAGAATATGGATCATATCCTTAGTGAGACAAAAGTCTCGACAATAATTGATGGATACAGAGGAAAACCTAAACTAGCAAGAGAACAGTTGCTAGAATTAATGCTTAAATTACAAAAATTGCTCATTTCATATCCACATATAATATCTATGGATATTAACCCTGTTATGTTAACAGAGAAAAGAGCTGTCGTTGTAGATATTAAGCTATATATAAAAGAATAATGACAGGAGAACCACAAGAACCAGATAATCAATTAATAACACTAGAGAATGACCCAATATATTATGAAGGAATAACTCCAGAAGAATTATTGGAGGGTATAGATAATTCAGAACAACCAAGACCTCGCACTGCTTTTTTCAATAACTTTCCACTTCGTGTAATTGATCCTGCATATCTGGAACCTCCAAGAGAGCAAGATTTTCAAAAAGATTTGCAACCTATCAAGGAAGAGGCTGTCAAAATATATTTACTCGAAGGTGTTTCTGCGGAGAAATCCTTACAGAAACTAACATTGAGCAAAGAAGATTATCTCTTATTATCATACATGTACATAAAAATGAGAGAAAAAGGATATCCCAGATACGATACAGAAAAACCCTCTTTGGTTAGATAATTAAAACTTTCTTCTAAAATCTATCCCATCTGCATCAACTTTAACACCTGCCTTACCTAAATCTTTCTCGTATCTCCTAGCATAATCCCTGTACTGTATAACTTTCTTTCTCCTCTCCTTAACACTTCTCTCACCAATCATTCCAGGACCATTAATACAACCACCCTTACAATTTAAAAGATCTAGAAATTTGTAATTCTTGTACATACCATCCTTAAAACCCTCCAGTATTTTCATAATATCATTCAAACCCTCCATCACAAGAATATCTTTCTTCTTAAGAATATCACTGTAATTAAGAGTAGAAGACAATCCTCCTGAAATTGGATATACCTTAGTATAATCATTGTAGAACTTATCAAAAGTCACACAATACTTAGACTCCGTTACCTTCTCTGGAATATTTCTCTCTTTAAACAACGCTTCTAACTCCTTGAAAGTCAAAACCTCATCTACAGTACCAATCTCCCCAGCCTCAAGCTTCTTTGTAACACATGGACCAATGAAGACCTTCTTGTAACTAGGGTAAAATTTGTCACAAATTAAAGCCATAGCTCCCATAGGTGAAAGAACAGGAACAAGATTACCAACAAGCTCTGGATATTTAACACGAATGAAATTAACAAGAGTAGGGCACGGTGTAGATATCCAAGTTTTTTTCTCTCCCTTCTCAATGCTTTCTTTTAGAATTTCGTAGTACGCATGGTTAACCATCTTAGCCCCAAATGTTAACTCTAAGACCTTCTCAAAGCCTAACATCCTCAATCTGTAAATGACTTCAGGATATTCAAATTCAGAAACAAAAGAAGGTGCAAGCAAACATAAATACTTCGAGTTTGGTTTAAATTCCATACTTAACTATACAATAAAGAGAAAAGGTATGAAAAGTTAACAAGCTATAGGGCTTGAGTT
>CAZOFW010000038.1:0-4531 GCA_964579365.1 uncultured Candidatus Saccharibacteria bacterium | reverse complement strand
AAATTTATTCTGTCCTCCCAACTAGTGTCTCCAGAAGAGAACAAGTTGGCAAACCTTTCAAGAAACAGGGGAAGAGAGAAAACAAACAATTTCCCTTTTAAAATCCTGGCTCCAAAGAAAACGAGCAGGACAATCACGGCCAAAAGTATAGATATCCTCGAGAATGTAAAGAGTAGAGGGACAAAAGCACAGAACAGCAGGAGGTAAGGAAGGATCTTTAATTTTCTCTCTTTCGTATTCAACAAAGACAGTGCCAGCAAGATATTAAAAAGGAGATACCCTGCAAAAAGATTTGGATGAGGGAAAGTACCATATGCCCTCAAAAAAACCTCTCCTCCTAAAGTTACAAAGCTTGAACCCTGCATACCACTCACAACCTGAGACTCACCTAAGAAAGATAATCCCAGAGAGCTTCCTCCTGTAAACTGCAATATCCCAGTAGTCCCCTGTATTAAAACAGACCCGATGGACACAGCGAGTATGGTTTTAGCGTACTTCTTTTTTTCTGTTTTGAAGAATTCGGCAAGAGTAAGAAACCCAAAAATATACAGGATTAATCTTGCAGAGTTTAATACTGCAAGAGAATCTTCCAACAACAAATTTTGTACCAGAAGAAAAACAATGAATAGTGGAAGTACAATCCCGTACTTCTTAAATATCTCAACAAACTTCTTTTTACCATTTACCAAAAGAGAGGAGAGCAAGAGAAAAACAGCTCCCAGATCAAGAATTGAGAGAGTTGGGACAAGGTAGTTCACATACACTCCATCTACATACGGGTCGTACAAGGTGAATAACTGTTCAAATATATGAACACTCTGCGGAAGCTGGAATGTTATGTTCAGTGGGAGTGTAATTAATATGCACAGAAAAGATGAAAGTACAAGATTTCTGATAAAAAAGTAAGAACCAAGAAGAAATATTAATGAAAGTAAGATTACAATTAATCTAGCTGGATTCTCGCCACAAAAGAGTAGGGATATTAAAATCCCAAGGATAATTACAATACCGAGAAAAACATGCTCTTTAGAAATCTTCTTCATTACTCGATTGTACCAACAATCTCTATTCTTTTATAGGAATGATAACGATATGTCGATCTCTGTCCTCACCCCTGCTCTCTGTTTTAATATCTTTGAATTTGTCCAGAGTTAAATGAACAACTCTTCTGTCAGAGGGCTTCATTGGTGGAAGTTCTATCTCTTCTCCTAAAAGTCTTGCATCATCTGCTTTCTGAAGTGCCATCTGCTCGAGACTCTCATCTTTTGCTTTTCTGTAATCACCAACATCTACAAAAACTCTGAAATCTGTTCCCTCTTCTAATTGTCTTCCAATTATTACCTGCAGAATGAATTGGAGGGAGTCCATGTGTCTTCCTCTATTGCCAATCATATATCCTAGCTCCTGACCCTCAAACGATACCTTGATGTATTTAACTCCCGTATCACTATCTTCTATCTGACAATCTCTCTCACAGTCAACTTCAAGAAGTTTACATAGCTTATCTACTTCCTTATTTACTAACTTTACAATATCTTTATCTTTCATAAGATAAATATAATAATTTAATTTCAAAATAGAGTGGGGCTATTTTATCTCCTCTTCTTTGTTTTATCAACCATCCTTGTAAAAAGATTCTGTACACCTGTCTTGGTTTTGTCGAAATCCAATATGAAATACTGTGCAATTAACATAACAGACTGAACCACCCAGTAAACACTCAAAGCTGCAGGGTAGGAAATTGCGAAGAACATTGTCATAGCCGGAAGAAGAAGATTCATAGATTTAGACATCTGTTTTTGCATACCTTCCATTGATGGTGCTTCCCCTGGTTTCTTCTTCTGTGGTGCTGGTGTAGGCGTTCCCATTGGATTCTGTATTGCCTGTGTAAATTTGCTCGTAAAGAACTGAGAAACACCAACAAGAACAACGAGAATAATGTAGTAGATTGAATATATATTGGTTAAGCCATACTGATTTGAAATTCCATATTTGGAAATAATTGCCATAGCTTCTCTTGAAATTGTTCCGTCTTTAAATAACTCTATAATCTGCCAAGGACTGTATTTCATAAATTCAGCAATTTGCCCCAATTGACCTTCGTCAATATTCCCCTTTAATTGTCTTGCTAAGTCCCAAACTATGAATTTTGTACTGACAAACACATCTCCAGCTCCAAATACCCAATCTTTTACAAATGGATACAGGCCTTCAAATGTATTACTTGTAACAGCTCTTAGTACTGCAATTAAAACAGAAAGTATTATTAACTGAGGAATAAAGCTTACTAAACAACCCAAAGGATTGTATCCTACCTTTTTGTAAAGTTTAACCTGCTCTTGGGAAAGCTTCTCTTTGTTATTCGCATATTTCTTTTGTAATTGTTCAAGCTGTGGCTTTAGTGAAGCCATCTTCTTGGTCATGTTTGTCTGATTTCTGGTGAATGGAATGAGGATTAATCTCAAGATAATAGCAATTGCGATAATTGCTAAACCAAGGTTGTCTCCAAACAAATGGTAGAAAGAAACCATGAGGTTTAAAATTGGGTAGTAAAGTACTGTGTTCCAAATTGTTGTTAACATCTTTTCTATTGGCTAAAGTAACTTCCGATTATATACAAATATTCACATATTTGCGAATAGGCAATTAAGGGACAGGATCTGACCCCATATCTTTGGTCCAAGGATTACATCTTAAAACTCTTTTTATTGCTAAACCACTACCTTTTATGACACCGTACTTTTCTACTGCCTCATACCCATATTCCGAGCATGTAGGAGTAAATTTACAGTATCTCGTATTTGGGAAAAGCATACCTAAAAGACCATGATCCAAAGAGAAAAGACTCTGGTAAATTTTAATTAACAGTAAAATACTTTTCTTAATCATTTGCAAAACCTTTAAGCTGAGCCTTAACCTCTTCTTTCAAGACATCCTTACTATCACAAGATTCAAATGCAACATACTGGAAAATGTATCCACAATTGTCTAAAGACAATTCCTTGATACTTTCTGAAACCACAACTCTTAGGATCCTTGTAAACCTATGCCTCTGTACTGCACCACCAATCTTTTTGCTTACAACGAACCCAAACTGCGGGGTAGGGGTCTTATCAATCTTCAGGGCAATTAGCATCCCGTATTTACCACGGATTTTCTTACCACTCTTATACACAACTGAAAATTGACTTACAGGTAACCTGTATTTTTTATTAAGCATATTACTATCTTATACTTTGTGTTGGCTTTTTTCTCAAGAGCTTGTACTCTTCACTTGCAGAAAGCCTTAATCTGCCCTTTGTTCTTCTTCTCTTCAAAACATCTTTTCCTGCTTTTGTACTATTTCTCTCCATAAAGCCGAATTTTCTGATTCTTTTTAAGTTTTTTGGCTGATATGTTCTTTTCATATATTCTTCTCAATATTTAATGTCGGGGTAATTATATAGTAAGCATACCTCTTTGGCAAATACGGAGAGGCTAAAATATACTCTAGTAATTTTAGAGTCATTTCAGAAAAACATTAACCCTTGTCTTCATTACATTTCCTAATACCTTTTGCAAAGATATCCACATTGTTTTGAAATTCAATATAATGGAAAAAGTCCCAATCGATCGGACACTGCCCTCAAACTGCCTAAATATATTTTAAATGGTATGCAATGGAAAAAGCAGACTTTGTAGAGCATGTAGAGAAATTACCAAAGCCAGAGATCTCAGATTCTCATGTGGAAAGTGTTGCCCTTGATCCAGATGAACTTTGGAAAAGTGCAAGAGAAAATCTCCGTTTAATTATTGGCCCTAAGATTTTCGGTGGAATTTTTGGGAACTGCTATATCGAGAATGTACAAAATGGTCTGGTACAGATATCCTGCGATGCCTCCTACAAACGAGAAAAAATACTAAGAGATTACAAAGCTAGCTTGAAAAAGGCCTTGCTTAAATCTTCTGGTAGAAACTTTGAAATTGAAATTAACCTTCGAGGGAAAGACTCTCTTCAACAAGAGAAATACCAGTACCATGACCCATCTCAAAAAGAAGAGGGGGCTTTGGATCTGTTCTCTTCTGCAGAGAAAGAAAACAAGCAAAAAGAAAATGCTCTTAAGAGTGCACAGCTTAATCCTAAATATCTTTTCTCAAACTTCATCGTTGGTTCAAACAACAGACTAGCAGAAGCGATTGCAGAGGCAGTTGTAGAAGATCTTGGTAATGCATACAATCCCGTGTTTTACTACGGAGATACAGGTGTAGGAAAAACGCATCTCATGCAGGCAATTGGAAACGAAACTCTAAACAGAGATTCTAGTAAAAAAGTAGTGTATATATCCATAGAGCAGTTTCTTAACGAAATGGTAGAAGCAATCAGAACAAAAAGAAACGAAGATTTCAGGAATAAATATAGAGCTGTAGACTTACTAATAATCGATGATGTTCAATTTGTAGAAACATATCCGAGAACTCAGGAGGAACTTTTCCACACATTCAACACTCTTTACCAAGCAAACAAACAAATAATTCTTGCTTCAGACAGACC
>CAZOFW010000037.1:0-4543 GCA_964579365.1 uncultured Candidatus Saccharibacteria bacterium | reverse complement strand
CTTCCTCTTACCAGAGCATTAGAAATTATGGTACAACAGGCTTCAAATCCCATGTTCAAAAGAGTGTTAAAAGAAGTTTTGTCTTCGGTTCAATCAGGAAAGTCTTTCGCAGACTCTTTTAGAGAACAGTCAGATGTTTTTGATCCAATTACATTAAATCTAATAGAAGCAGGAGAAGAAAGTGGTAATTTAGAAACAATACTAGAGAGATTAGCTACAGAGTTAGAGGAGAGTAAAACATTAGGAGACAAATTAAGATCTGCGATGATCTACCCTATTATCATCCTTGTCATTATCGTTGTTGTTATGATCCTAATGATGCTTGTTCTTGTTCCTTCGATGGCTGAGATTTATGGAGATTTCGGTGCTGAACTACCTTTGGTCACGAGAATTTTAATGAGTATGAGTGACTTCTTTCTAAAGTACTGGTGGGCAATCTTAGTTGTTATCGCTGTAATATTTATTGGTATGAAGTACTACTTAGATACTAAGAAAGGTAAGAGAAATTTTGACAAGCTTGTACTGAAGATTCCTGCTATTGGTGCAATTATTACAAAAATACAGCTATCTCAATTTACTAGATTGTTGGCATTGCTTCTAGGTAGTGGTCTTTCAATTATGAAGGCATTAGAACTAACCGCTCAATCCCTAAAGAACGAGATGTTTAGAGATACAGTAATGTCTGCAAAAGAAGAGGTTGAAAAAGGTGGTGCATTAGCCATACCAATTGCAAGAAGTGAATACTTTCCTCTTTTAGTAAGCAGTATGATTGCTGTTGGAGAAGAAACAGGAGAAATAGATATAGTTTTGGAGAAAGTGTCCCAGTATTACAAGGAAGAGGTCAATGTTGCAACAAGTAATCTTTCGTCAATTTTAGAACCTGTTTTCTTGGTCATAATGGGTTTGGCTGTAGGTTTCATAGCTTTGGCCGTGTATATGCCTATGTTCCAGCTGTCTTCAGCGATTGGGTAGGTATTGACATGGATTTGAAAGTTATGTAACTTATTAATAGATAAATTTATAACTGTTCCAAATATATGAGAAGGAATTTCTATGAAGCATTCACTCTTGTTGAGATGCTTATCGTTATGGGTATCCTTATTATCCTTATGGCAATAGGTATTACTGCGGGTAGATTTGCTATCAATAGAGCAAACGATGTAGCACATCAAAATGCTGCAGATCAGTTGTACCAGGGATTGCAGGCTTACTATACTGATGAGAGAGAGTTCCCTGATCAGCAACTTCCTTCTGCTTTAATAACAACATTGAACAAATATATGGATGAAGGAGTATTTAAAGGTGGAACAGAAACAACCTTTATGTATATTGTTGAACCAGCTCACAGACAGTCCCTATTGGTATGTGTAAGTCTTAGAGGTCTAGCAACAGACAACAATAGCAGAGATGATGGTGGATATTACTGTAATGGAAACGGATTCGGAGATGATGAGATGCCACTACAGATAACAAACAAGAACTTTGAAAATGATCCAACAACACCAGATGCAGACTTCACTACATTGGTAGCCTTCTATACAGCAAATGCAGCAACAATTGCATCTGACTGGGATGGTAATGCATTCTAAGAATTTAGATTAAGAATCTTAAAACCCCTCTCTCGAGGGGTTTTTCTTTTACTATGTTATAATCAAAAATGATTATCATATATCTTTGTATATTCTTTTTAGGTGCGTCATTAGCAAGTTTTCTTAACGCTACGGTATATAGACTCGAAAAGGGATACAAATATCCAGAGATAGTAACTCTTAACTCCCATTGTGAGAAATGTAAGAAGCCTCTTAATTGGAAACAGCTATTTCCAGTCCTGGGTTATATATTCTACAAAGGAAGATGTCCGAATTGTAAATCCGCTGTAAGTATTTACTACCCAATCTCTGAGCTAATTCTTGGAAGTGTTTTTCTTCTGTTCTATCTCTACCATATCCCCCTATTCTTTTTTGTAATCGTTCTTTTTCTCTTTGTGCTCTCTTACTACGATTATCTTAGTAACTCTGTTCCTAAGAATCTGGTACATGTAATGCTTGGCCTTTGTTTTCTACTTTTTTTCTTCTTCAATCTTAATCTTGGAAGTATATATCTACCACTTATAATCTGTGGAGTATTGCTACTGATAAATATCTTTAAAAAATCCTTTGGCTTGGGAGACATCCTTATCCTCTTTAGCATAGGTATACTCCAAACGTTTGGTGAGTTTCTAATTACATTCTGGTTAGCAATCTTCATCGCGCTACTCTACTCACTAATCTTTGTGATTAAGAAGAAAACAGATATTAAAAAAGCAAAAATTCCAATGGTACCATTTATATCCCTAGCCTTTAGCATCTCTGTTTTATATGGAGAAGCTATCTATGAACTGCTTCTTAAATGGATGGGAATATGATAAATTATTATCATATGAACAAAAGATACAAAGCATTTACCCTGATTGAATTAATTGTTGTAATGGGTATTCTCATAATTCTTATTTCTCTTGGGATTGCAATTGGAAGATATGCCATACAAAAAAGTCAGGATACATACCACAAAGATGCTGCTAGGAATCTTTATGCGGCATTAGTCAAATACAAATTGGACAACAAAGAATATCCCGAGTTAGGAAACTGTAGCGGTTGTATAGAGGAAGAATTCTTCGCGTATGCACTTGGGTATAATGGAACATCCGATCAACATATCCTTGTCCCCTATCTTGAAGAAGAAACTAATTTTGATGGTGGAACAGATGCTACATACTACTATGCGGTAGATATTTATGATCAACAATTTGTCGTTGTCTGTGTCTCTTTGGGAGGAGTCGATGATGAAAATCAAAAAGGATTTTATTGTACTGGAGATGGAATTGGGATATTACCAGAAGACACCCCTATCCTTTCTCAAGATATTGACTCTCTGGAAAGTGGAGATCCATCTGCACTTTCAGTATTAAGTCTTGATGATTCTGATTGGAGAAGGAAAGACTACTTTACCCAAAGTCAGTAGATTGATACTACTTCTTTTCTGTGATACATTTAAGTGTTGAATTAAGTATATACTGCCTTGTTTTCTACTCTCAAAAGAAAATATCCTGCATACACTCTTTTAGAGCTTTTAGTTGTTCTGTCGATATTCTCCATCCTAGGAGCTATGACCTTTGCATCCTTCGATGGATTACAAAATACAGTTAAGATGAACGAATATATGCTAAGTTTGGAACAGAATGTAAGAACAGTTCAAAGAGAAGCAATGTTGCTAGAGAGAAA
The DNA here is from genome assembly GCA_964579365.1 of uncultured Candidatus Saccharibacteria bacterium. Lineage (GTDB taxonomy): Bacteria > Patescibacteriota > Dojkabacteria > SC72 > SC72 > JAKPKF01. The sequence continues at coordinate 1,283 of CAZOFW010000037.1, read as the reverse complement.
TCCTGGAGAAGGATGGCTGTATGGGTTGGGAATAGATTTTTCTGCTCAAAAAGTATTCAAATGGTGTTCTCCTTTTTCTGACTACGGAGATATTAAAACAAAATCCAATTTACCTGCATACAATCCAACAGCAAATGTCGGAATTGGTCGAAATGGATGGCTCCCAACAGATAGAAGTATTAGTACTTCCTCAAGTTGTAGCGGAGAGGGTCTTGTAACATTGGCTGGTTTTGACAAATCGACAGATCTTCCCAAATCAGACATAGTAATTGGTGATGGTATCGGATATGTAGTATTTGAATCAATCTCGGGAAGAGCCTTTTTCTACAATACAAATGGAGAATTAATCAATTACAATGTTGATGGAAGCCAATCTGAAAATGTAGTTAATTTTGTTCTAACAGTGGATCCACAAGGTACCGGAAGAACTAGGCAATTTGTAATTAATAATCTATCAGGGAAAATATCATCATCAGTACTATGAGAAAGCAGAGACATTTAAAATATGAAGCATTGGGTTTTGTAGAAGCACTTATTGCCATAATGGTAGTTGGAGCTTCTTCTGTTGTTCTTATGCAGATAGCTGTAAATACAATGCAGGGGGTAATCCAAAACGAGAAAATTGATACCATGACGCAGTATGCACTTGAAGGTTCTGAAATAGTCAAAGAAATTGCAAGACAAGAGCAATTGACGGGAGAAGATCTGTTCCCAGATATCCCAGGATGCTATGTCCCATTAACAGAAAGTGGTACATATACCTTCAAACAGGGTATCGACGGCAACATTCTGTATATTGAAGCAGATGCCCAAAGAAGTGAATATGTGTCTAATGCAGTTATCAATGAAGATTTTTTTAGAATCTACTGCTTTGACTCTTATTCTGTTGGAGATAGATATGTATCAGGTAATATTCTTGTCGGAGAACTCAACTCTGATGGAGCGATAACAAGAGGGAACAATGTCAAAGACTATTCTTATTTTACTGTTGTGACTCTATGATAGATTTAAAGAATAAGAAATATGAAGGGTTCAGTCTAGTAGAGATGTTAATTACCATTGCAATCATGGGAATGGTTATGCTTATTGCTTCCATTACCCTCTCTACATTGATTAAAATATCTACAGTATCTAGTAATAAAACGAGAGTAAGAAATGAAACAGAATTTGTTCTTGAACTTGTAAGGCGAACTGTGAGAAATTCAAATCCTGCAGATGTGAGTATTTATAACTCTTTAGATGCAAGAACATATGACTCTGCAAATGACCGAGTTACAAATAAT
>CAZOFW010000036.1:0-4692 GCA_964579365.1 uncultured Candidatus Saccharibacteria bacterium | reverse complement strand
TTTCTCGAAATTAGACAAATCTATCTCCCCCAACACCTCTAAATCTGTAAGTACTACAACATTATTTTTTTGAGATACAAAACCTCTTGGGAAAATGTTTCTTTCATCGGTAAATATGTCATCTATCATTTCTAGAACATCTTTAGGTACCAATCGCTCTATTCTCTCTCCCTTATCTGTGACATACCATACCTTGAATTTTCTAGCTCTGAAATTTTTTACAATTTCCTTCAGTATTTTAGGGTTTGAGAAATTTTCAATACCTGGAATACTTCGTAGTTCCAAATCTATGTATTCTTCCTCACTTACCCTTGGTACAATATCTATGATTACCTCTCCACTACTATCTTCGTTACCAATATATATCTTTGAGCCCTCAGAAACGAAAGCCCTCTCATTTACATCTTTAATCTTCTTTCTTGTTTGAGAATCCACTACAGCCATACCTTCTATCTTTTTCCCCAGAAGACTAATTCTCAACAGATTGTTCATACTAAATGGCCACACTATGACTACATCTCCAAGTATGGATATTTCTCCCTCACACCAGACTCGCTCTACTCTTGTGTATCCCAAATCTAAGAGTTTATTAATGTCAAAGATATCTCCAGTTTTAATTGTAAAAAGTTTTTTTTCTAAATTTTCGCCACTATCTCGTAGGAGAACTTTGTCATTTAAGATATTCCCAAGGAATTCTGCGCTAAATTCTAAAAGGTACGGTTCTATTCCAGAGACCTTTTTAGTACTGTTTATACCCTCTTTTATACCCTCTAGATTTTTGCTTAACTCTTTTGTTATATTTTTCACCCTCCTATTTTATCAATGAACAAAGAATATGTATAATTGAAAAGATAAAATAAGAATTAGATAAATATGTTTTTAGCACACGGCCCAATATCATATCTAGCAAACGAAGTAATCCAGAGAAAAAAGATCTCTCGTTTGAAATTTAATGAGCAAATATTCGTTAGTATTTTAGCTTTGCTTTTTGGTATTCTTCCAGATGTCGATATTTTGATTCTTCAGATGTTTTCAATTCCTCAGTTCTCGCATCATAACTATTTCACCCATGCCCCTCTGTTTTACATCGGTATATGGTTGGTACTAAAGTTAAAGGTTGTTCTTTTCGACAAAATCGTTAACAAGAAGACCTATGCAGTACTACATCATGATTTAATGGATGTAATACTTAACACCTTCCTAATAGCTACAATGGTACACTTCCTTGCAGATGCTCTAGTTGGAGGTATTATGCTGATATTCCCAATTTCAACATTCCAATTCACTATTCTTTCATCTTTCATGATTCCAAATCTTTTCCTCCCATATCTCCTACTTCCTGATTTTGCTATTGAATTGATACTGTGTTCTTTGTTCTTTATTCATATTTACAAGAAATTCTTCCAGAAGAATATCTTTTTCGATATTTTGAAATATTCCCTCCTTTCTGTCTCTACTTTGTTTCTGTTTGTGACAATCTTTTTCAGTACTCAAACCTACAACAAGAGTTATATGTATGACGGTAGTGGAAAAGAGAATTACGATGTGGATATGGATGGGTTGTATGACAAAAAAGATATGGATATAGATAATGATGGAACTGACAATATAGTGGATATTGATCTTAAGGAATTAACACAAGAGGTCAAAGATATTTCAAATAGTGGGAAATTGGCTTCTTTTGATTCTGGTTCTATACAGTATATGTTTGGTGGTTTTAATTCATACAGATTACTTTCTCAGGCATATTTCAATATTTCATCTCCAATTGAGGGCGCTTTGAAGAACACTGTTAAAGAAAGAGCGTACACAACTAAGATTAACTATGTAGATACACTACATACATACTTTGTTGAGAGAAGTTTGCTACAAGAATTGGATACGACCAAAGAGAGTGTGTTAAATGTCGGGACTTTAATGTTTCTTCTAGACGAGAATGGTTCGGTTGTTAATATTGGGTTAGTAGTAGATAAGGATAGTGTTGGGATTGTACTACCAGCAGACAGAGAGCTAAAAACACATACATTACAGGAGGTTCTAGAAAGTGAATATACAAAGGTAGAGACTACCAAATAATGTCTATGAGGATGCTTTGTACAGCTTGTTGGATAGATTCATCTAGGGCTATCTTTTCTTCTTTGTCGAATTTCATTAGTACATAATCCTCTCCTTTGATATTCTTATCTTTTCTGTTGTCTACCCCTATCCTTACTCTTTTGAAATTGTTTGTACCAAGTCTATCTTCCACACTTTTGACCCCGTTATGGCCATTTGGGGACTTCCCAACCTGTATTTTAAACTCTCCTAGGGTTATATCTAAGTCGTCATGGACAAGAATCATATCTTCAGAGATATCCTCTATCTCCATCTTCTTGATAATCTTACTTACTGCATCTCCAGACTTGTTCATAAAGGTAAGTGGCTTCAGAAGTACAGCAACTATTGTTGAGCCTCTCTTTACAAAGGATATTTCTGCTTTAAATGTATCTTCTACTCTCCACTCTGTAGCGTAGATGTCTTTTTGGTAGAGAAATTTGTCTTTAAGAGCCTCCAAAAACATGAAGCCTGCATTATGTCTTGAACTTGAATATTCTTTGCCTGGGTTACCCAAGCCTACAATTAATTTCATATTATCGAGGTTTACTTTAAATCCTTAAGTATATTCTCTAATATCTCTTCTTGTTTTACAAACATCTCTTCTTTTTGCTTTGTTGTCTCATCTAGTTTTGTCTTGTGTTCAAAACCAAGTAGATGGAGAATGCCGTGTACAATGAGTCGGATTATCTCCTCTTCATACTTTTCTGCTGTCTTTTTTACATATTTAGGGCATATGTATATTTCACCAAGAAAACCCTCTGCATCAAGATTAAAAGATAACACATCCGTAACATCATCGATATCTCTGTACTCTTTATTCAGTCTTTGGATTTCTTTTTCATCCACAAAAATAATATTGATCGTAGATATGTCAAAGGAGGAGAATTCTTTTTGAAGGGAATTAATAACTGTACTTTCACTTATGGATATCTTTGGCCAATTGAATATTTCTAATTTCATTTGGTTAGTATCTGGGTAACAAGATTTTTGACTGTATTCCCATCTGCTCTACCGGCAGTTTCTTTCATTACTGCTCCCATGAGTCTCCCCATGTCATTCATGCTTGTAATGTTTAGTTCTGTTATCTTGTTATTTATGATTGTTTTTATCTCTTCTTCAGACATTAGTTCTGGGATATATTTTCTGATTATTTCCAATTGAGATGTTTCTTTCTCAACGAGATCTGTTCTTCCCATTTGTGTGAATTGAGATATGGAGTCTTCAATCTTTTTTACTTCTTTTCTAAGGATTTTTTCAATATCTTGTTCTGTAAGTTCATTGTCTTGTGCAAGTTGTGCATTTTTTATGGAGGCTAAAGCCATCTTCAAGATGTCGCTTGCATTGGTATTTCCCTCCTTGGAGAAGGTAAACATATCTTTTCTTAGATCATCTGTGAGAGACATTTGTAAAAGCGTTAAAATTAAGATTAATTTTTTGCTCTTCTTGCTGCGGTTCTTCTTCTTCTTTTCATTTTTGCCCACTCTTTTCTCTTAGCGATATCTCCTAGAGAAGCTTTTACTCTGTATGCTTTTTCTCTGTATGTTTCGAGTATCTTTTCTCTAAGGACTTCTCTGTGGAGTCTTTTAAGGGCACTGTCTATATTTTCGTTAGAATGTACGATTACTGACATAGTTATATATATTTATTATGTATGCTCGGTGATTATATCATACCTGTTTACTTTTTTACTATCTTTTTCTCAAAATTTCTCTTTCTTCTTTCATCTTGAGAATCTTGCATAGAGGTTGAGAGTTTGTGAAGGCTACTTTGTACTCTTCCGAAGCCTGTGTCTGCTCGATGGAGATTGAATCCAAGTAGAAGTAAAACTATACCTGCGACTATTTTAGCTACAGTACTGTCAAAGAGTCCTGTTTGAGGTATATCTGGTTCACAATCTACTGTTACAGTCACATTGTCAGAGAAATTCTCTCCCTCTGTTGGGTATGCTGTTACTGTATTTGTGTAGCTACCAAATGCTGTATTAGGGATAACCAGCGTGTATGTGGCTATCTTTTCTTCACCTGGTGCAAATGTCTCAACAAATCCTGCCGATTCCCATGTGATATTTCCACTACCGAAGAGTCCCCCATAAGATATTGTTCCAGTTATGTATGATGCTAGGACTTTGCTGTCCAGAGTATCTACCATCTTAGATATGCTTCCTGCTCCAGTTCCAGTATTTTTTATTTTGATTGTATATATTATTTGGGCATCTCCACTTTCAATGCATTGTTCTGCAGCTGTTTTAGTTATTTCCCAATCTGGATTTTGTTCTTCAGCAAGGATACTGAAGGTTGTTGTAAGGGCACAATTAGTACTAGATGCACCTTTCTTGTCTTTCCAACTTAAATCTAGGGTATATGTTCCAACAGGTAAACAGTTTGTTGTTGTACTAGATTCAGAGAAGTCTACTGATGTGGCAGTTTCATTTGTAAATGCGATAGAAGGTCTTACTACATTATTTAATTTTGCAACTACAGATGTTTTATCTATACCGTCTTTATCTTTCGCCTTAGCAGTGTATGAAATTGGATCACAGTACTTGTAGCTACCAGTCGGTTTAGTTAACCATTCTCCACCATCACAGGTGTTGGT
>CAZOFW010000035.1:0-4739 GCA_964579365.1 uncultured Candidatus Saccharibacteria bacterium | reverse complement strand
TTTCCCTTTGTTAGGGTACCTGTTTTGTCAAAGACTATAACTTTAATACCTTTTGCATTTTCAATCGCTTGTACATCCTTCAGAAGTATTCCCTGTTTTGCTCCTTTCCCAGTGCCAACAATAATAGCTGTAGGAGTAGCCAGACCTAGGGCACAAGGGCATGCAATGACTAGAACAGAGGTAGTGATATATATGGCAAATTGTAAATCTTTACCTAGAAGTAACCATAATGCAAAAGAAGAGATTGCAAGTAATATAACGATTGGAACAAATCTCTGAGATATTTTGTCTACAACCTTCTGTATCGGTGGTTGAGAACTTTGTGCCTCTTGTACAAGAGTAATGATCTGGGAGAGTAGGGTATCTTTTCCAATCTTTGTGGCTTTAACTCTTAACACTCCCGTTATATTCACTGTAGAACCAATTACTTTGTCATTGACATTTTTTTCTGAAGGAAGAGATTCTCCTGTGACCATTGACTCATCTACAGTAGATTCTCCATTGATGACAACACCATCTGTTGGTATCTTCTGTCCAGGTTTAACGAGAAGGATATCTCCAATTGCTATGTTTTCAATTGGGATTATTCTTTCTTCTCCATCTACAATGACGGTTGCTTCTTTTACTTGTAGTTCAATTAAATCTTTTACAGCAGCGTTAGTTTTGTACCGAGCTCTTGCTTCAAGCCATCTACCGAGGGTTATGAAAAAGATTATGAAGATTCCTGCATCGAAGAAGACATCTGTATTTTCTGCAAAGAGAGTTGGAAAGGATGTAACGAAGGTAGAAAACAGCCATGAGACTGCAGTACTTAGAGAAACGAGTGTATCCATATTTGAGGTTTTCTTTTTTAGTGCTTTCCATGCATTTACGAAGAACTGTTTTCCTCCCACAATTATTAATCCTGTGGCTAAGAGAAACTGTATGATGTAAAACAAACTTCTGCCATATACTTCTCCAAAGATATCCATTAGAGAAGGAGTAATACCAAACATCTCAAGGGTCATCCAGAGCATCATTGCAAAGAAAGGTATTGAACCAAGAAGAAGGATGAGCATTGTTCGCTCAAGCGTCTTCAATTCTTTTTTTTTAAGAATATCCATATCTGTACTCTCAAGGAGTAATTTGTACTCTCCTATGGAATCTACAGTTTTCTTAATATCTTCAATACCAATTTTCTTCTCATCGTATTCTAAATACAGATCTCCAGTCGAATAGTTAACTTTAACTCGAGATATGCCATCTAATTTTACAAGAAAGCTTTCTATTAATACTTTGCATGATGCACAGTGCATTCCTTGTATTTTGTAATTTTCTTTTTTCATACTATTTCACTGTGATAGTTATTGGAGAGACCATACCCATGGAGCATGTGATTTTGTAGGTTCCTTTTTTAGGTGTAAATGTAATTGTGTTCTCTCCCGGTTTTAAATCTATATATCCATTGAATAGTCCTCTGCCTACCATGTATGTAGCACATCCTTGTATCCCTTGGTTGTCTACTACAAGGGTAGTTTCAACACCTGCTTTGATTGTTGTACTGCTAGTTGGAATATATTCAAAACCATCTGCCTTAATTTTTAAGATTTGTTTTCCATCTGTATCTTCAGCTAAAACAGATTGTTCTTTTTGGGGAAGTTTAATGTCATTTATACTTGGGAGTCCAAGTATATTCATCTGTGAGTTGATGTTGTAGATGGCAAAAAAAACAATTAAAATTCCTGCAATTTTGTTAAACATTGCCGTGTATTTTGGTTTACTGTTAAGTTTTACTCCAGAGATACTAATCCCAAGTAGCATCGGTAGTGTTCCAAGAGCAAACAGAAGCATTATTAAAGAGCCTCTTAGGAAATCTCCAGAGGTTAGTGCCACTCCCTGAGCTATTAGTGTGAATCCACATGGAATGAAGAAGGTCAGAGCACCAATTGAAAATGGCATGAATTTACCAGAGAACTTTCTGTCATCTGTGAATTTTTCTGAAAGGGATTTTGGTAATGCTATTCTAATCTTGTTTGCCCAGGATATGTTAAGCATTTGTAGGGCTAGTATGAACATGGCAAGAGAGACAACGATTACGAGTATTGCAGATATGGTTGTATTACTAAACGAGAATGTTTTTCCAATTAATCCGAGTATTCCTCCGAGTATTGCAAAGGAGAGGATTCTGCCAATATGGAACATGAGATGGGGTACGAATTTTTGTTTTTCTGTTTTTTGAAGATATATATCATTCCATTGTTTTGTAAGAGAGAGGAGTAATCCTCCTACTAAAGCTGCACAGCTAGAAATACCAGCTACTAATCCAAGAGGGAAGAATGCTAGAAGAGAGGTGTTATTTTGTATATTGATATACTTTGCTAATTGGAGTTTGTCCATTAGAACAAAGAGTGCTATGACAAGTAGCAGGACTAGGATGGTCTTTAGCAGGTTGTCTGTCTTGTCTTTGTTAAGTATCATTGTGCCGTTTTTGAAAGAGAGTAGTGGTGTGTCTTTTATTTTTTTATTTGAAAATGTATATCCCTGTTCTTTAAATTCCTTGTTAATATTTTGTATTGGTATTCCTTGGCCATGTTCGTAATATATGTCGATTTTGGAATCTTTAAGAGATGCATCTGCGGATTCCACTCCTTTTTGTTCTTTTGCATATTTTTCTACAAGTAGTTCACAGGAGGAGCAGTGCATTCCTTGGATGTACAGAGTTTGGTGTTTAAGATTTTTTGTTCTTTTCATATATCATTAGTATATACCTAGGTGCACAGCCCCAAGTCAAGTGGTATAATTGGGTATGAGATCAGGAGAGATAATTACAAAAACAAAAATAACAAGAGATACTCTGAGATATTACAATGAGCTTGGTTTTCTAAGGCCTCTTGTAAAAGAGAATGGGTACAAGGAGTATTCCGATGAGGATGTTTGGATGATTGAGTTTATAAAGAGTGCACAGAATATTGGATTTTCACTAAAGAATATTAAAGAACTAGCAGAACAGATGAAATCTGCAGAGTGTAGGCATAAGTCCTTGATACCTTTCTTAAGTAGCAAGTTAGAAGAGGTAGATACAAAGATAGATGCATTGAAAAAAATACAGAAACATCTAAGACATTTAATAGAGGATTTTGAGAAGAAGGATTGTAGTAAACATCCTAGTGAATTGAAATTGTAGCTATTAGGAAAAGATTTTCTCCCATTGAGCATTCTCTATCCAGTATCTTGAAATAGGAGGAATATCTAAATTTGAAGAGTACAAATCCTTAAGACTAAGCCAAAGTATCTGTACTATTTCATCTTTATCAAAGACAATTTTTTTGTTTTTCAATTCTGCAATGTAAAATGTCGCAAGTTCTGTTTGCTGTTGGTATGAAAAAATTTTCTTACCAAGTTCAATAGGGTTAGTGATATTTACACCTATTTCCTCTTTTGCACCTCTAACCATGGCCTCTGATGGTGTTTCTCCAGACAGAGCGTGTTCTCCTAAGAAGCAAAACTTCCCGGGGTCGCAATCTTTAGTAAAAGATCTTTGAGTTAAGAGAATTTTATTGTTTTTCTTATCAATGAGTGTAAAGTGGGCTGTCCTATGAATCATTTGAGGATTAGTGTGACATTCCTCGCGAGAGGCAACCCCTATGACATTATCGTTTTCATCTATGACATCAAGAACTTCAGAATCGTGATTTTTCAAACCGTTATTTTTCATCAACATCTTTTGTTTCTATTAGAGCTTCTTCTTTTTTCGCTTCAGGCTTAAGAGCTTCTATTTTGACTGGTGGTTCATTTGTAGAAACTTTCTTCACTTCTGGTTTTACTCCTTTTGGAGTCTTTTTTCTTGTAGCAAGGAATATGACTAGGAGAATTACTGCTAACAGTAGAAATGCTCCACCGATTAGATAGTTGGAGATAGATTCAATAAAGGTGCTCTTAGTAGTTGTTTCCTCATCATTGCCATCTTCTTGTGTAGTAACAAGATTTGGATCTTCCACTGGAGTTTCTTCTGCAATTACAAAAGTTGGTATCTCTACACTAGCCGTTGGAGATGCAACTGATTTCACATCACCCTTGTATGCTCTTACTTGGTAGTAGTATGTTACTTCTTCTATTATCCCATGATCTATATATTCTGTTGTAGGTTTTGCTACTGTGTCTATTTTTACAAATCCTGTTGTTTCACTCTCAGATCTGTATACATAATATCCTGTTATATCTGCGGTACTAGATGCAGACCAATCTACTTTCACACCCTCTGTTTGTCCTAAATATTCTGCTGTTATGGTTGTTGGTTTAGCTATGGTTACTGGTGCGGGTGCTGGTGGTGTTACATTGTAACCACTTGTAACAAAACCAAAATCTTGGTCTGCAACAGCTGTTCCGTCAACAAAAGCAGTTCCTCCACTGTAACATGGGACTGTAGATACTACCCAATCCGCAGTACTTGAGGTTGTTGTTACGGTAATTTTGTATTGTTTTGTTGTATCTAGAATTATTGGGTCGAAAGTGAATGTAAGCCACTGTACTAATGCACTGGTGGTGTTCTTTACTTGAGAGATTAATACTTCTCCTCCAACAAGGGATACCTGCATTGTTATTGGGGCAGTTACATCTGCTCCACCCTCGATTGCTAAGAGTACTTCGGTAAGTCTGTTTTTTGTTGGAGTAAATGTCTGGGCAAGTGGGGTATGTGTTTTTATGAGCCAGTAGCCATCTACGTTCTCTATATTTGAATTCTCACAGAATTGGTCTTCTAC
>CAZOFW010000034.1:0-4920 GCA_964579365.1 uncultured Candidatus Saccharibacteria bacterium | reverse complement strand
ATTATATCCTTGATATTAAGACTTGTGTAGCTATAGCGATTGCTATAGCGTCTGCTGCATCATCTGGTTTTGGAATTTCTTTTAATCTGCATATCATCTTTACGTTTTCTTGTACTTGCCTCTTAGTAGCTTTGCCATATCCTGCGATGGAACTTTTTACTTGTAATGGGGTAAATTCTTTTAGAGGTAGTTTGTTTTGTTCTAAAACAAGTAATACTACTCCCCTAGCTTCTCCCACAGCTATTGCGGTTGTAACATTTTTACAAAAAAGGAGTGTCTCTACACCAGCATATTCTGGTTTATATTTTTTTATTAGCTCATGCAAGTCTGTATATATCTCTGCTATTCTTTCAGAAACGGTTAGGCCCTTCTTAGTAATTAAAGCACCGTAATCTACAGGGGTTGGGTCTCCATTTTCGTTGAAATCTACAATTGCCCATCCGGTAGTAGCAAGTCCAGGGTCTATACCTATTATTCTCATAATATTATTCTAACATTTTCTGGTTCTCTTTTTGGATAAGTTCTTGTACCTCATTAAATCCGTAACCCAAGGATATCCTCTCGTCCTCTTCCATATCATCAAGATTGATTATTGTACACTCCACTGCCCTACCATCTTTAAACTGTATAATCGGAACAATATCTAGTGTCGCTTCTTTCTCAAAGGTTCTCTCATAAGAAAACAACAAACTGACATCATCTTTACTCAGAGTATCTCCAAAGCTAACAACGGGATATTCTTGCTTATTTCGAGGAGTCCAAACTATGGCATAAAGGTAACTTTCTATGTTACCAACAATTAGAATATCTTTGTTATCACTTATCGATTTGGGGTTCTCTAATATTTTTTGGAATCTTTCCTTTAGTGCTTCTCTCCTTTTCAGTACCAAATCAGATAGACGATCCCTCTCTGTTCTTGTTAATCCTCTAAGTTGGGAATCTTTTGGGTCCATAATAGTATTGTATATAACTTATATAATACTACTATATCCTATGTGCACCCTACTCTGTCAAGTCTGTTGCTAATCAAATCTCACGAAGATATTACAACAGTACTTAATCCTGATCCTTTAATACGAATGTACATTTTTCGTAGTTTGCTTCCATTAATGTCCTACTCTCGGGGTCAAAGCTTTCTAAATCTATTACTGCACATTCGATAACTGTTCCACCTGCAAATTTTATTATTGGTATAGCACTATCCATGTTGGAATTGTTTCTATTTTCTATACAATCTCTTTCTGCACAAAGTAGTCCAACCCTATATCTCTCTGTATGAAAATCTCCATACATAATCGTTCTTTCATAATCACCTTCCGCTTCCTCCTCAATTGTAAAAACGCAAATATAACTTCCGCGTTTATCCAATGTGAACAAATTAGTGATTGAAAAAAGGTTTTTTTCTGGATCTTGCATAGCTTCTGTAAGCTTTCGGATCTTTTCTTCTCGTCTTTCTCTGTTGGGAGACTTTTTCTCTTGAGGATCTCTGAACATATATATAAAAATATAAACTTATTTGGAGCAGTTTATATTGTAAAAACTATACACCTAGTAAACTAGATCTGTCCATACATCTTGGACATCATCGCAATCTTCTAGTTTCTCAATCGCTTCTTCTACCTTTGCTATCTCTTCAGAACTTAATTCTTTCTTCATCTTTGCCTCTTTTATTATGATAGCCTCTTTCATTACATATCCTAATTTAGAGATTGCATCTCTAACATGGGCAAATTGGTTAAACTCTGTATATATCTCAAAACCTTTCTCACCATCCACCTCTATCTCTACAATATCTAGTACCCCATCTATATCCATAATTGAAAGCATTACAGTTTCAGAATCTTCTTTTTCAAAAATATCTCCTTCTCCAAACTTAGGAGACTTAACCATATGCCCACTCTTAACAACAATGTATCCCTTGGCCTCAAAATTCCACGATACAGAGCCTGTGTCCCCCATTCTACCCCCGATATCGTCAAAAAGCTGTCTAATCTCTGCTACAGTTCTATTCTTGTTATCACTAAGTGTATCTACAAGCATTTGAATTCCAAAAGGACCAAACCCCTCATATGTATTCTCTTCGAAAATAACACCATCGCCACCCTCTCCTGTGCCCTTCTGTATAGCCTTCTCTATTCTATCTGCTGGGAAACCAGCTTCCTTTGCTTTATCTATGTACAATCTTAAATTAGGATTCATTACAGGATCTCCACCACCCTGCCTAGATGCATGAGTAATCATTACTGAAAGTTTGGAAAATATTTTCCCCTTTTTTGCATCATTTGCCGCTTTCTTGTGTTTAATTGTATCCCACTTAGAATGTCCTGACATTGTATTAAATTTTTACTTTATATCTCTTTTCTTCTACCGATTCCTCTTTCTTCTCATATTTCCTATCTGCTACTGGCTGTACATCAGTCTCTACTTTTTCTTTATTTACAGAACGATTCCCCTTCTCGCTATATGACTGCCTACTCCACTTATCTATCTTCTCCTCTATCTCTGCTCTTGGTACACCATATTTCTCCCTAGATCTTTGAACTATCTCGTCTCTCAAATGGAACTTTTCGTACCTTGGAGGAAGAGATTTAGCACTAAATGGCGTTGAAGTCATACCATCTATGCAAAGCTTTACATACATAGAGAAGGCATCCAAAGAGACAAGATCGTCCGCTGATACCACAGGAGCAAATTCCTTCTCAAGAATTGAAGCATCTGACTGACTGACTACAAATGAACCCAAAGTTCCAACATTGCCAAAGATAGCCTGCCTTACAGTTAAAGGTAATTGATCAATATACTGGTTAGTCATGATTAAGTTGAGTTTGTATTTTCTTGCTTCTGAAAGAATTTTTGCAAAAGAATCTGTAGCGAAATTCTGGAACTCATCTACATACAGGAAGAAATCCTTTCTCTGTTCAAAAGGAATATCTACCCTTTCCATTGCTGTCGCTTGAAGCCTTGTGATTATCATGCCACCTAGTAGAGACGCTGTTTCCTCACCAAGCTTACCTTGGGCTAGATTTACAAGAAGGATTTTACGATTATCCATAATTTCTCTTAAATCTATTGTCGATTTAACCTGTCCAACTATATTTCTGGTAACAGCAGAGGAAATGAATCTACCAACCTTGTTCTGGATTGGGGATACTGCTTCTGCGAGTAATCTTGGGTTCTGTGACATCTGTGCAAACTCTTCAACCCAGAACTTGTAAAGTATTGGATCGTGAACCTGCTTAAGTATGAACTTACGATAATTCATATCTGTAAGCATCCTAATTACCGCCAAAAGAGTTATACCCTGTGCTTCTAGAGCAGTAGCTACGGTATTTGTAAGAATATATTGAAGTCTTGGACCCCAAGAATCACCGAACTGTTTTTTGAATACCTCTACTACACCATCCGCTATTAAATCTCTTTGAGATTTATCTTTTAATTCCAAAAGGTTGAACCCTACTGGGTTCTCAATATCTGTAGGATTAAAGTAGATAACATCATCAATTCTGTTTGGTGGGATATATTCCAAAAGCTCTTCTACAGTATCTCCATGGGCATCTACAAAACATGCACCGTCTCCCGCTAATACATCTGAAATGAACATATTTTTAAACAAAGTAGATTTACCAGCACCTGTTTTACCAAGAAGGTAGAAATGCCTCGCACGATCCCCTCTCTTCAATCCGAAGTTAATCCTATGCCCTCTGTAATCTGTTTCTCCAAATATTGTTACATCGCCATCACTAGCTTTAGGGACATTCATAGGTGGTTCAAGTTTTTTAGACCTACTCCATGCAATGGTAGGTGTCTCTACAGAGATATTTGGTAAATGATACAAAGATGCCAACTCTTCAATATTTAATATATCCTCTTCACCATTTGGCATGAATCTCTTAATATAGTCTTCGTAAATTTCTTTCCCTGTCTTCTGAGGAACAGCATGAACAAAGTTATTTAAGTGTGCAGTAGTAAACTGTTTAAAGCTAGCCATTATATCTCTTAGAATTTGCTCTGACCTCTCCTGTGTCCCAGCCTTCGTAACTATCCTAACTCTAACTTCAAAACCAAGCTTAAGCATCTTAGTCTCAATTTCACTTAATTCTTCCTCTTGGCCTGGCTCTAGTTTTACAACCTCTTTCTTTGCTCCCTGTGATTCACTGTAGGAAAGATTTTTCCCAATTGTAGCGATTAAACTGGTAAGCTTTGCAATAATGTTGAACCCCCCCATATCCTTACCCTCTCGAATAGCAGAGATATATTCCTTGGATTTTTTTTGCCAGTAATTAGAGATTGGTCTTACAATTATCTGCAACCAAGCCTTCTCCCCTTTCTCCAACTCTGACATAGCACCAGTTATAGCTGCGAGAGGATCTACTTCGAAATTTCTAAATGTTTTAATTGGGAAGATGGAGTCCTTCTCCATCTCAACCTCTCCACTAGTAACAAAAACCTCTTCTCCTATTTCGCTATTATTTAATGAGTAATCTTTTTCATAACTGATATCTGCATTGGGATACTGTGCATAGATTTGTCCTTCTATGAATTTCGCTAAATGACCTGGGGTAACAACAAAAAATCTTATCCCATCCTCACAACTTGAGATTATTTCAAAGCTAATGAGATCCAGAGATTTTTTAGAATCTCCCAAGATACCGTGAATAGAAGCAAACATCTGTTCTGCAGCAAGTGCTGACTTATCATTTTCCCTTGGAACAAGTATTTGCATCACAAGGGGATTGCGAATATCTTCGAAAACATCTACCCCCTCTTCTTTGTTTCTTTTGGCAAAAATAAGTACAAAAGCAACAAAGGCCAAGGAGAATATTATTAAGAATAGTAATGGAAGTACCATAAGAGCAATTTTAGATTAAATATTCACTTTAAGCAAATATCCTAGAAGCTGTACATCCTTTTGATGTCCTC
>CAZOFW010000033.1:0-5252 GCA_964579365.1 uncultured Candidatus Saccharibacteria bacterium | reverse complement strand
TTACTGTTTTCTTTTTGTTCTTTTTGCTTCTTTTCTAAAGACTCCAATTATATGTACTTTCGAGTTTCTAAATGGTTTTAGATTTTGGATTTTTTCAAAAAGGCATGCAATTTCAAAGGTTATTCGTTCAAAACTAATGTATGATGGGTCTCCGTTAATAATTAGTTCTTCTTTTGTATATCCCCACTCTTTCATAGCTTCTACTATCTTCTTGGGATTGTTAAATTTGTATTTCTTAGAGAATGTATCATGGTCTTGTCTGCCGTAGAGTTTTCTTGTAAAGAAGTCGTGTAGGCTTTCTGGTATTAGACGAATTATCCAGACATTGTAATTGAGGGTGTTTGGGGTTATGAATATGACCCTACCGCCTGGTTTTAGTACACGATATATTTCTTTGAATGCTTTCTTTGGGTCTGGTAGGTGTTCTAGTACCCATGCGCATACCACTATGTCGAAGAAGTTGTCTTTGAAGGACATTTTTTCTACATATTCTTGTCGAACATCTTTTATGAGGTTATTTCTTTTTACAGCGTGTTTGTCTGGGTCTATACCGTATGTGTGGGGTGTTTTTTTGTATATATCTTTGAGTAGATTGCTGTGGCCACATCCGATATCGAGTAATTTTGTTTTACTAGTAACATATCTACCTATTTGGTTGTGGTATATATTAGTACTTTCTTCCCAATTGGAATTTCTTTTAGCATATTGTTGTCTGAAATAGTCTTGTTTGTTCATATGTTTGGTTCTGGCGGAGAGAATGGGATTCGAACCCATGGTATGATTGCTCATACGCACGCTTTCCAAGCGTGTCCTTTCGACCGCTCAGGCATCTCTCCTAATGGCGTACCTGGCCGGACTCGAACCGACAACCTACTGCTTAGAAGGCAATTGCTCTATCCGATTGAGCTACAGGTACATATAACAACGCAATTCTATCAGGAAATAATGGCAAAATAAAGACTTTATATATTGTGCACCTCTATAATTATCCCCCCATGTCTCTTTGGGAAGTAAGGGTATTTAGAAAGAATATTCTTTGGGAAGAAACTTGCAGAAATTCTTTTCTCAGAAAAATGTAAAGTCTGAAGATACTCCAACCCCTCTTCCCACTTCATATCCTTTAATGTATTAACAATCTTCTCTTTATCTACCTTTGGACTTACATTACCCTTCGCGACCAATTTTATTTTTACAGCCTTCTTGCTATCTTCAACTACGGAAATGGTTTTCTCAATATTTTCATTCAATCCAAGATCTAAATTGTCGTCTCCCTCAAACAAATTCTTCTCCTGAGCCTCATTTGTAAGAAGAGTTGCTATCCCCTCTTCAAAACCCTCTGTTAGGTAGTAAGTAGCAGAACTCTTTACCTTAATTGAAAGATCTACATCACTACCAGCAGCACCAACTGCTACACTTGTTTTTGTACTATCTTTTACAACCTCGCTTGTTATGGAATCCTCAATGATACTCCAATCTCCAGAAGCATCTCGCAGTTCGTTTTCAGCCTCCAATTCAGCTTCATCTGTTAGTGTAGCAACACTAGTATCTACATCGCTCTTGGAGAGAACGGTGTATTCCTGTTTAGAACCTCCAGTAAATGCACTTGGATTATATCCAAAGACTTCCATTGCTAAATGGCCCTGTACGAGGAATGGCTGATTACTACCAATGTTATATTCTGTTCCAAACTCTATTGCATGTACAGAAAGGTCAGTAGCAGGATTCCCAAGGCATGGTACTGTGGTTGCACTATCTAATTTAAAGGATTTTCCTGAAGCTAAAAGTATTTGACCTGCAGGCAAAGAGAGTGGACCAGTGCAAGAAGGTCCCCCTGTTAAAGTAACTTTCCCTGTAGCTTTTTCTCCGGTATATGCTTTCCCAGTTGCTTTAATTGTGGATGATCTATCTTTCTCTACGGATTCAACCTTTATTGGGATTTTTAAATTCTCGAAATCAATGGCTTGTATATTCTCGTCCCCTGTAAATATCTTCTCAATACTAACCTCTTTTGCTTCTACATACACAGAAACCTTAACAAAGGGACCTGTTTGTAGATATATGACAAAGGCAAGTATAGTAACTAAAACAAGAGAAAGTATCCCAATTGGAAGATATTTCTTAAATCCAGAAGTATTTCCCAAACCTTTTTTAAATGGCCAGAGATTTTGTAGATTAATCTTGGGGAATTTAAAGCCCTTCTTTACCACTGGTTGTGTTGGGATATCTGCTTGTGGAAATTCTTCATACTTAATTTCAATGTCATCTACCTTTTCCGTATCACCTGTTGGCAAATCTTCATCTAGAGAAAGGAAAACTCCCTCTTTTTGAACACTCTTCTCTACAGATTTAGTTGCAATCCCATCCCTACTCCTCTGTATTGCATCATTTATCTTCTTCTCAAAGGAAGATTCTCCATTCTCAGGTAACTCCTCGGGTTTCTTCTCAACGGATTTTTCTTTTGGCTTTGGTGAAAGCCTTACAACTTTTTTCTCTTCTGCTTCCAACCACATATCTTCTGTAGGATTATTTGGTGAATCTGTAGTTGTTAATCCTGCGATGGAGGAATTTCTTAAACCTGTTGGATTTTTAATTATTTGTGCAACAAGTGTTTTTTCTGAATCATCTGCAGTTTCCAGGAGTACAGAAAGATTTATTGGACTGATGAGTAAATCACTGTCTTCAGCAAAAGTAAGAATAACTCTCTCTGTTGGAGCTTCGAGAATCCCGCTTACAATATCTGTAAGCTCATCCTCTTTCCCGATTACTAATTTTGTGTTTTTCTTTGTTTCGTCCATTATATTTTGATATTTCTATTCTTGCTTATTTCCAAATCATATGCAAACTTCGTAAGAGATGCAGGTGTAATGTCGAAGACATGTTTTAACTCTCCACTATTATCTACAATCTTATCCAGCCTGTCTGGTTTGAAGAACTCTATCCTTGGAACAACAGTAAATGGCAAGAATTTCTTCCATGGGAACTCTAGCATAGCACCCTTAATCTCAGGAAGAAGTGAACCACCACCACAGAGATATATCTGAGGTGGAAAAGAATCTATATCATCGCAGGAAGCGAGAGCTGTTTTCAAGGTTTTCATCCAAAGCTTAGATACTGGGTATACTATTTTTTGAATCGTATTCGAAAGCTCACGAGTTAGTTCTTTCTCTGAATATTTAATTTTCCTTTGTTCAGCATGTCTAAAGTCTATTTCCAGAACTTTTGCAATTTCTTTGGTAAATGTTCTTCCACCAAATGCAAACATCTTTGTTTCCACAACGTTCCCTCTATCTACAACTGCAATATCTGTTGTTCCACCACCAATATCTATGAAGATTGCAGAGAAATCTCTATTGGAAGATCCGCTAAATGCTCTTGCTACAGAGAAAGGTTGTGAGACTATCCCTGTTACTTCCAAATTAAG
This sequence comes from uncultured Candidatus Saccharibacteria bacterium, assembly GCA_964579365.1. Taxonomy (GTDB): domain Bacteria; phylum Patescibacteriota; class Dojkabacteria; order SC72; family SC72; genus JAKPKF01. The sequence continues at coordinate 1,831 of CAZOFW010000033.1, read as the reverse complement.
CTCTTGTGCGACCTTTCTTAATGCTTCTGTATATGTCTTAGGGGCAAAGGATGCGTAAAAGTGTAGTTTAACTTCTCTTCCTTTGTATCCAACAAGAGAATCTACTGGCATACCCCCTATTTCTAACCCCGTTGGTGTTATATGTAGGATATCAATATCTTCATTACGAAGACCCGTCCTCTGTCCAAGATCTTCTTTTCCATTTGTTTCAATCTTGCTTTTTATCTGTCCAATTATCTTTGCCTGTTCTTTAGGAGTTACCTCTTTGTCGAAATTCTCTTCTCTTTGGTAGTTAACGATGATTGAAACTCCTTGTATATATTCTCCTGCAATTCCCATTACAACATTCTTAGGGAATTCTTCTGTTGCTAATTTGGAGGTTAGTTCGGAGATGGAAAGGCGGCAATTATCTAGAACAGTATCTAGATTGGTAATAATGCCCTTGTTCATAGCGTTTTGTTGTTGATCGATTCTAGATATTTTTTTAATATCTATACCGATATCCCCCATTGAAAAGAGGATACTTTTTAATTGCTCTGTACCTATGTCTAGCGCAATAATATTAGTAGTACCATCAAGGAGATTTTTTGTTGAATTTTTTCGAAAAGGCAGTCCTAGCATATATGAAAGTATAGCATATTCGGAGGGCTTTAGATGATAGCTGTTAGGATAATTGGTTCTCTCTCGGTTCGCTTGTATATGAGTTTGGAAAGTTCTTTCTCTATTCTCTCTCGCAACTCTTCATCTTTAAAGATTTTCTCTCTGTGTGAACGATTTAGCCAGTCTCTATGGATATCCATTACAAGGTTTTCTATCTCTTGAAGAAGCTCCCTTGAGCCTTTCATATATATGAATCCTCTAGAGATGAATCTTGGTCTTCCGATTATTCTCTTGTTCTTTGAGCTAATATTTAAAATAACAGAAAAGATTCCGTACTCTGATAGTTGTTTTCTATCTTTAAGAACGATATCTCCAATATCTCCTACTCCAAGGCCGTCAATGAGGATTGGCTTTGACTCAATCTTTTTACCTCTGCTCCACGAAACGCCATTGAATACCCAGGTCTGTCCATCATCTGTAAGGAAAACATCTTTTTCATCTACTCCCCATCTTACAAAGTTCTGTTTATTGAAATATCTGAATGTAAGAGGACCGTGTATTGGCATTATGTATTTTGGTTGTATGAGGTTGTGCATCATCTTCATATCTTCTTGGTTTCCGTGTCCAGTAGAGTGAATCTTTAACTCTGCACTATCCTTTACCAAATCAGCTCCCAGGGATATCAATCTGTCGGTCATTTTCTCAATGCTGCTAATATTCTCTGGGATTTCTGAAGAGGACATGATGACCAAATCTCCCTTTTTAATCTTTATGAATTTATGCTCATGAAGAGAGATTCTATTTAAAGCAGCAAATCTTTCTGCTTGACTACCAGTACAGAGTAAAAGTAACTCATTGTCTGGGTATTTTGACATGTTGCTCTCTTTTATGAGGAATTTGTCGTCTATATTTATATAATTCTTCTGCCTAGCAATATCTATTGATTGTTCTAAACTCTTCCCAGAGAGAACTATTTTTCTGTTTGTTCTCTTCGCTACCTCTACAAGTGAGTAAAGCCTGGTTATTAAGGAGGAGAATGCTGCAACTATGACTCTGCCCTTCTGTTGGGAGATTAATTCTCCAAGATTTTGGAAAATCTCTGTTTCAGAGGGTGCTTTTCCTGGATTCGAGGCATTTGTACTCTCCATTAATGCTAAATCAATCTTACCTCTTAGATTTCTTAACTTTTCGTAGTCTGTTTGAGGTTCGTTTGCAGGAGACATATCTATTT
>CAZOFW010000032.1:0-5329 GCA_964579365.1 uncultured Candidatus Saccharibacteria bacterium | reverse complement strand
GTACAATTCAAAAAAGTATTAAGACAAAGAAATGCATACCTCAAAAAATTGTCTAAGAAATTCTACGAACATGGAATCATTGCAAGAAACGACACTCAATTAAATTTCTGGACAAATGAATTCGTAAAACTTTCTAAAGAAATTCAAAAAAACAGAGAAGATATTACACAGAAACTCTCCTTTGGAAAATTCCATATCAATTATATATATGCAAACAAAAAAGATTCTCTAGAAAATGAAATTGAAAACTCAAAGAAACGAGACATTGCAACTGGATATACAAATATTGGACCACACAGAGATGACTGGGAGATAATAAATGGGAAAAATATTAAGAAATTTGGTTCTCGTGGAGAAAAAAGACTTGCAATTGGACAATTACTGTTCAAAGTCCAAGACCTCATAAATTCTGAGTTAGGTTACTACCCAATCCTTCTTCTTGATGACATATCTTCTGAACTAGACAACAAAAATACCAAGATTATATTTGCTAAAGAAAATATCCTTAAACAACAAACATTCATTACAATAATAAAATATGATGAATTACCAAAAAATATTCTAAAGCAAGCACAATTGATAGATTTAAATACTCTTTAAATATTTCTGAATCCTTTTCTTTTTAAAACCCTCTTCGAAAAACTCAATCCTTCCCTCTTTGTAATTCTTTCTAATTCTCTTAACATCTGGCCTATGGTTAGATACATACATAAAACATATTTGAAGGATATAAAAAATACTGTTGAGAAACTTAATAAAAATATTTACATCCTTCCCTTCAGATATTTTTGAATATAGCAATTCTCTTTTTACATCAAAGGAATCTCTTAACCAAGGATTGTTTGAATATATGAAATTAAGATATTTTTCATTATAAATTGGAACCAAGAACATTAATTCGTGGAAATTAAACATATCATCTTCAAAGAGTAACCCCCTTTCCTCACATATCATATTTAAACAAAGCTTATTCTTAACAATCTTGTGTCTCTTTGCCCTTATCTTGTTATGAAAGATATTTAGAAAAGATATTAATCCTCTATATATCCAAGCTGTTTTGTTTTTTACAACAACAAATATATCAATATCGTCATCCTCTTTTGCAAAACCTGCACCAACCGAACCAGATACCCCTATAAATTTAACCCAATTAGAAAGTTTTAAAACTTTAATTATTTTTTTTGCATATTCCAACTTTTTCTTCACTTCAAAACTTTCGTTCTCTGTATATTCTCCCCCAAATTCCCTAATGAAACTTTTCCCCCAAATCCTTTTCACATCCTCCTTTTTTAAGGATGCCCCCATCAGAGATTTAAACTTTTCGAGATTTTCCACACTATTTTGTATACTTTCCACTCTTCATTATATTACATCTAAAACTTTTCCCAATATTCTGGTAAACTAAATGAAGAAAAATAGTTAAATCTGCCTGTATGAGACAACATCCAATACCACAAAATATATTAGATGTAGAGTTCAAACTCTTTACGAAGTTTACTCTAAAAGAATTTGCATACTTAGCCATAGGTCTTGGATTTGGAGGACTCATGATATACCTTACTGTGAAAGAGATAATTCCCGGTATCCTAGGAATCCCTGTCTTCATCTTTTCCTCTGTAGCAGGAATCTTTTTAGCACTGGTACCCATTAACGACCAAGATGCAGACACCTTCATAAAAAATTACCTAACCGCAATTACATCACCAACACAACGAGTCTGGATGAACAAAAAGATAAGAGATGAAAGAGCAAAACCATTAATCAAGCCAACAAAAGACGGCTCTCTTGTACACAAAGAAACTCCTGAGAAACCAAAAATTATTGGTGCTAGCCAAATACCAGAACCAGCTGAACAAGAAGAAGAAAAAGTTCAAGAGCCAGCCGTAACCACATCACCTTCTGTATTACAGATTAATAGCGAAAATATATCTGCCTACCAATTCAATATTAAAACACTGGATTCACTTCCTGGAAATATTAACATCTGGCTATGCACGAAGAGTATGACACCTGTACCAAATGTAATAGCCTACCTAAAAAACAGAGAGGGAAAAGTCTTGTATGCAAACAAAACCGGACCAAATGGATATTTCCTTACCAACAAAATGTGGGATCCAGAGATTTACACATTGGAATTTCAACATCCTCAATTTCAATTCCCTAAAGTGCAATTGATTCTCGTAGATAAAAATGTAAAATTACCAATTAAAATTAACAACATCTGAAGTGGACAATAACGCAAGAGCAAGAGCCATAAACTCTACACAAGAGCACATAGAAGTGAAAGATATCAGAGACGATTTAATCGTGACTAAAAGTGGTGTTGTATCCATGGTAATACAAACATCTGCAATAAACTTCGACCTTCTTGCAGAGTATGAACAAGATAATAAAATATATGCTTTCGCTGGACTCTTAAACTCTCTAAACTTCAGGATACAAATCCTCATCAGAACAAGAAGAATAGATATCACAAACTATGTGGGATATCTTCGTTCCAAAGACACAGGTAAAATGAGTGAAGGCTTAAAGAAACAGTTGGATATATACACCACCTTCATACAAAAATTAATTGTTCAAAACGATGTCTTAGACAAATCCTTTTACATAATAATCCCTTACAGTCCAGGATCATACCTTCCAAATACAAATATTTTCAAATCCAAAAAAGACAAAGAGGAGCAGGAACAAGCATCACAATTAGAAACTGAACAGTTGGTGGAAAAAGCTAAGATATTTCTTCAACCAAAAAGAGACCATGTACTTAAACAGCTTGGGAGGATGGGATTAGTTGGACATCAACTAACTACCAAAGAACTCCTGACCGAAATATATACAATATATAATCCAGAGGAAGAAGATGACAGAGAATAACAACAACTACAACAGAACATTCGACAGTAAAGCATCCCAGTTGCTCAAGGAGAAACAGGTTGAGACAAAATTCAGCACTTTCAAAGAAGAGATTAAAAAAGATGATGAAGGTATAAAGAAAGTCGATGATTCTGAGAGATACAATGATCCTGCAGAAGATAAAACAAAGAAAGTAAATCCACTACTTAAACTAGTAGATAAAATCTCCGGCAAAGAGAAAGAGGCTCAGGAGAAGCAAAGATATGAGAGTACATATACAGATGTTGATGTAGTAGCTAAAGACTTAACGATACAAGACATAATCGCCCCAATAGATTTAGAAATAGATTTCAATGACTTACAAATTGGAGATTACTACGCAAGAACACTCTTCATTAGTGGTTACCCACGTTTCGTTGGACCAAACTGGCTTTCACCAATTGTTAACTTCGAACACTCTCTTAGAATTAGTACTTTCTACTATCCTGTAGATTCAAAAACAATCTTGGAGAAATTAAAAAAGAAAATTGGAGAAATGGAAGCATCACTCTACTCTCAAATGGAAGATAGAAAAGTAGTTGACCCTTCCCTCAAAGTTGCACTCTCAGATGCACAACAACTTCAAGACTCCATAGCAGAGGGCACAGAGAAATTTTTCCACTTTGCAATGTATGTAACAATCTATGCAAGAAACAAAGAATTACTTGAGAAATATTCTAGAAATGTAATCTCCACCTTTGCTGCAATGAATGTAACAGCAAGACCAGCTACACTACAGCAGGAGCCTGGATTCATTAGTACACAACCAATTGGTGTAGACAAACTCTACATAACTAGAAATATGGACACTACCTCAATAGCGACCACATTCCCATTTGTATCTTCAGAGCTAACGATGGACCACGGTATCATGTACGGCATTAATCTACATAACAAGAGTCTTGTCATCTTCGACCGCTTTGAACTTGAAAATGCAAACACAGTTGTCTTTGCTAAATCTGGTGCAGGAAAAAGCTACTTTGTAAAACTAGAAGCCGTCAGAAGCCTAATGCTTGGAACGGAAATAATCATCATAGATCCTGAGAGAGAATATGAGGCACTATGTACTGCTGTAAATGGTTCTTACATTTCGTTCTCACAAGACAAAGGTAACAAGATGAATCCATTCGAACTCTCAGGAGTTAGGGACGAAGGAGATGATGAATTAAGAATGAAACTTCTTGCACTCCATGGCTTCTTCAAAGTACTCTTTGGAGGATTAAATAACACAGAGGAATCCATCCTGGATAGAGCACTCATACTTACATACAGAGAGAAAGGTATAACATTTGACCCAGCAACACAAACAAAGAAACCTCCTCTACTCGAAGATCTTTACAAAGTATTGAAAGGTATGGCAGAAACTGAGGGACACGACCTTGCAAGAAGAATGGAAAAATACATAATTGGAAGTGCTGCAGGCGTCTTTAATGAGGAAAGTAATTTCGAAATTAATAATCCTTTTACAGTATTTAGTGTTAGAGATTTACAAGAAGAACTTAAACCACTAGCAATGTATCTAATGCTCGACTTCATTTGGACAAGAATAAGGAAAGATATAAAGAGAAGACTCCTCATTGTAGATGAAGCTTGGTACATGATGCAAAGTCTCGACTCCGCAAGTTTTATGTATTCAATTGCAAAGAGAGCAAGAAAATATTACCTGGGACTCACAACCATAACACAGGATGTTGCAGACTTCTTAAACAATGACATGGGGAAAGCAATCATTTCAAACTCCTCACTTCAAGTACTGATGAAGCAAAGCCCATCTGCCGTTGAGAAATTACAACAGGTCTTCAACCTCTCAGATGGAGAAAGAAACTACCTCCTTAACTGTGACCGTGGTCAAGGCCTCTTCTTTGCAGGTTCAAATCATGTTGGTATACAGATACTCTCGAGCCAGGCTGAACATGAACTCATTACCTCCGATCCAAGAGATTTAGAAAGAAAAAAGAAAATGCAAGGTATGACAGATACTAGAGGAATTGAAGAAATGTCTCAGATTTTTGAACCTCCTACCCAGCAATCCTCTTCGGAAGAGATGGGGAATGTCCAAAGACAAGACCAGATAATTAAAGGAGCAATACAGAAGAGAATTGAAGATGAATCAACCATCCAAGATGAACGAGAGAGATACAAGAAAGAATTAGAGGAGAGAATAAAAGAGGAAGAGAAACTCTTAAACCCTCAAAAATTTAAAAGCCAGCAAAGTTTTCTTGAAGGACTAAAACAGGATTCTCTCTCAGGGCAGGTGATTCAATCGAGACAAGATATACAGAAAGACAAACAGCATCTCACTCCACAAGGTTTAGTTGAAAGTTATGATAAAGATGGACAAAAATAAACAATTCAATATTGTAAATGAAAATAACTACCTAGTTACAAAGCATGTGGAAACCTCCGCTATTCCAACAAACCAACTTACCTCTGACTT
>CAZOFW010000031.1:0-5720 GCA_964579365.1 uncultured Candidatus Saccharibacteria bacterium | reverse complement strand
TTCTCCTTTTTATTTTCTATATAAATTTTTATTTTGTACTACCAAATATACCCTCCACATGTATGAAGAACATATTTGGTAGACAAAATAATTACATTAGAAAATATCTAGATCCTTTTTAAAGAGCAGTATCCATATGAATTAAATCAATATAGATATGCATATATTATACTATAGGGCTATTAAGATCTCAATCAGTGGAAATTTCTAGTAAGGGGATCACATATAAGCACAAAGGCATGTAATCCCCTCAAATCTAGAAGTCAGGAAGAAACGAAAGATAAATTGTACCTCCCCAAGCAGCAATCAAAAAGATGGTGGCAATTATAAAAAACAAATTTTTTCTTTTTCCGTCTCTTAAACATTCCCCTATGACCGCCGTGGCTAATGCTGTTACCCATAGAACTCCGACTATTATTTGTGCTGTAGACACTTTTTCCCTCCTTCGAGAATATTTTTTATACTGTTATACTCCAATCAGCTTATCCAACAAAAAGAATAAAGCCACAAGTATAACAATCATTACAATCACACCTAATGCCAACTTCTTTCTGAAGTCCATTCCTCTCTCCCTTCTAGATTTTTTAAGAACACATTAGTATACTATGAGCCCTTTTTTAATTCAATTCTCCATTAAACAAGGTATAATATCAATATGCCAATATACGAACCATTAGCATCAAAATATAGGCCAAAAACACTAGACGACTTCATAGGACAAGAACACCTAGTAGGAGAAAACGGACCAATTAGAAAATTTCTTAAAACAGGAATAATCCCCTCCATGATATTCTGGGGACCACCCGGAACAGGAAAAACTACACTAGCATACATAATATCTCTTAACCTCTACTACGACTTCCACAAATTACAAGCAGTAACAGCAGGTAAAGATGCCCTACGAAAGATAATTAAAATTGCACTTAACAACCAACAATACGGTAAAAAAACAATCCTCTTTCTAGATGAAATACACAGATGGAACAAAGCACAACAAGATGCACTCCTACCATATGTAGAAAAAGGAGTCATCATACTAATTGGCGCTACAACAGAAAACCCATCATTCACAGTCATAAGTGCATTACTCTCTAGAACAAAAGTATTTGTTTTTAACCAACAAACTGAAGAAGACATATACAAGTTACTAAAGACAATACTCAAGAAGGAGTATCCAAATATTAAGGTAAAAAAGAAAGTCCTAGAGATGATGAGCAACCTCTCCAACGGAGACATACGCTCTGCAATGAATACCCTTGAAATGGCTACCACCTTAGTACAAGAAGAGAAAGTCTCGGAGATTACAGAAGATATACTTAAAAATACAATTCAAAAACCAGTCTACTATGACAAAGATGGGGAAGAACACTTCAATATAATCTCTGCAATACACAAATCCATGAGATCATCCAATCCAGATGCTGCAGTCTACTGGGTAGGAAGAATGCTAGCAGGTGGAGAAGACCCACTGTATGTAGCAAGAAGATTACTTAGATTTGCAAGTGAGGATGTAGGCAATGCTGACCCTCAAGCACTAATACTTGCGAACTCAGTATATGAGGCATGTCAGAAGCTTGGTATGCCAGAATGTCAGATATTCCTAACACAGCTCGCTATATACCTCTCAAAGGCTCCTAAAGACAATACGGCGTATGTTGTAGAGAATATGGTAAAGAAGGACATCGAAGAATATGGCAATCTTCCAGTACCATTAAATATACGAAATGCAGAGACAAAACTAATGAAAGATATCGGTTATGGTAAAGGCTATCAGTACGATCATGACTTACCAAACAAAAAATCAGGACAACAGTGTCTACCAGACAAATTAAAAAATAGAAAATATATTACAAAATAACACTACTTTCCAATCCAAAGCTCTGTCATCGTTGTATTCTTAACTCTCCTCTCAATTACTTTCATCGCAGTTAGAAACAAAACTTGGGAATCTTTCTCCATGGAGAATTCTTCTCCAGGTATTCCTCTGAAAATATTCTTCCCAATACTCAAAACCAACCTCTGAACTGGTTCAGTCTTTAAATTCAGGTTCTCAATGTTCTTTCTGTAAACACTCTCTGTACTAGCAGACAATTCCAAAGGTTCAGTGATACTTTCTGGTTCAACAGGCGAAAGAGCCTTTCGTAAAGTCTCAATTTCATACTCATTTAAAAAACCATTACAATATCCTGGATTTGCTTCCTCTGTATTCTCAACTAATCTGTATCTAGAACGTGGGATTAATTGGGGATCATAAAACATTTCCCCAAAAGATTTAAACTCCTCGTTGAAATTGACTGTCTCATCATTTTGTTTTTCTACAGATGTGTTATCCATGGCCCATAATTATACACTATCCACCTTGTCCTACAAAACATTTACATATATAATTATTCCGTTATGACATCCACAAAGACAGACACAGAAATAATTGAGCGCATACTTAACAAAGGAGTCGAACAAATACTCCCTTCTAAAGACGCCCTCAAAGAAAAATTACTCTCCGGAGAAAGATTAAATATATACCAAGGATTCGATCCAACTGCAGACACCCTACACATTGGACACTCTGTTGGAATGAGAAAATTAGAAGATTTTAGAAAGCTTGGTCACCATGTAATATTCCTCATTGGCGACTTCACCGCAAGAATAGGGGACCCCTCTGACAAAATGGCTACAAGAAAAACGCTAACAGAAGACGAAGTTAAAAAGAACATGGAGAAATATGTCGAACAAGCATCACACATCATTGATGTAAACAACAGTGAGAATCCAGTAGAGATAATGTACAACAGCAAATGGCACAACGAATTAAAATTTGGAGAAATCATAAATCTTGCTAGCGAATTTACAGTACAACAGATGCTCAAAAGAAGTATGTTCCAAAAGAGACTTGAAGAAGACAAACCAATTCACCTAAATGAATTCCTCTACCCATTAATGCAAGGATATGACTCTGTAATGATGGACATCGACATCGAAGTAGGAGGCAATGACCAACTCTTCAATATGCTTGCAGGCAGAGATATGGTTCTTAACCATCTAAAGAAAGAAAAATTCGTGTTAGCAGGTAAATTACTAACATCCTCAGATGGGGAAAAGATGGGGAAATCCATGAACAATATGATCCGTATGGACGACAAGGCAGAAGACATCTTTGGCAAAGTAATGGCATTCACGGATGACCTAATTGTAATCGGTTTCGAGATCTTAACCTCTGCATCAATGCAAGAAGTAGAGACCTACAAGAACAGATTAGATGCTGACGAGAATCCAATAAATCTTAAAAAAGAATTGGCATACAGAGTAACATCTGAAATTACATCAGAGGAAGATGCAAAGAAAGCAGAAACATACTTTGAGAACATTTACCAAAACAAAAGTGATGACGAGAATATCCCTGAGAAGGAAATGACCCAGGAATCTATGCCCTTGGCAGATTTACTTCTAGAGTGTGGTCTAACAGAAAGTAAATCTCAAGCAAGAAGATTAATAGAACAGGGAGCCGTTAAAATTGACAATGAAAAACAGAGTGATTGGAACTTAGTAATATCACTCTCACAAAAAAATACATTCACACTTAAGGCGGGACGCCAATTATGTAGAATCCTCTACAAAAAATAACCGGGGGAATAAAATATTTAAAATATATACCCCCAATACAAGAATGGGGGTTTTTTAATATGGACAACATTGAGAACATAAAAAAAGAAATACTTGATAACTCTCCCGAGAATTTTAGCTCTCTGGTAAACGATGCAATCACATTTGCACAAGAGGGTCATACAGGAGAAAGCAGAAAATCTGGAGAAGACTTCATAATCCATCCATTAAATACAGCCCTAACAGTAGCAAAAATTGGTCTTGATACCGACACCATAATCGCATCTCTCTTGCACAGCCTTGCCCACAAGGAAGACAAGATGGAGGAAATTAAACAAATATTCGGAGAAGATGTCTACAACTTAATCAGACAAACAAGAAAAATCCACGATGCTACCAAAAATAGTAAAACCCCCGATGAAGTAATAACCAAATATATTCTTAACAGGTCCAAAGATATCCGACCAATCATAATTAAACTTGCTAGTGCTCTACACAATGTACAGACAATAGAACACCTTCCAAGTGAAGAGCTAAAGGATACTCTCAAAAAGATCTTCAATATCTATGCCAACTTAGCAGAATATTTAAATTTCAATTCCATCAAAAAAGAATTGGAGGAGAATGCATTCAAAGCATACCAACCAGTAGAGTATGAAAGCATAACAGACAAGATGAAAAGCTTGAATATTAACGATGACCTTTTGAATAAATATAGTGAAATAATTACAAAACAAGTAACAGATCTCCCAGTAAAAGTAAACGGCAGAATAAAAGGGAAATACAGTATATACAATAAATTAAAAAAATATGAGAAAGAGTGGAAAGACCCAAATATTGGAAGCCTAACAGACATGATTGCATTCCGTGTAATTACTCAAAGTTCAGATGATTGTTTTCTTGCTTTAGAAAAAATAATGGATAATGCCGAACTAAATACAGACCTTTTTGACGACTATATCAGTAATCCCAAACCAAATGGATACCAAGCGATACACTCAGTTATCAAATTTCCTGAGATTTCAAACCTTGAAATTGAGATTCAGATACTTACAGATGTTATGCACTACACAAACACATATGGGAAAGCATCACATATTGCATATAAGGCAAGCCAGAGCAGATTTGCCCAACCAACAGATGTGTACTCATGGGTAGAGGATGTACATAACAAGATTGAAAGTCACATAAGTAGAAGAGAACTTGAAAGATCAATACCAATCGAATGTAACATCTTCGAAAACGAAGTATATGCATTCACCCCTAAAGGAGAAATCATACTTCTTTCAAATGGAGATACTGCACTGGACTTTGCCTTCAAAGTACACACTCAGATTGGAGATAGTGCAGTAGGAGCAAAGATCAATGGAATAGCAGGCAAATTGGATACTGTACTTAAAACAGATGATGTCGTAGAAATCAAAACACAAAAGGATAAGAACTCCCAAGCAGAGACTGCACTTTCTATGGTGAACTCTGCATCTAGTAGAACAAAAATTCTTCAAGGTATCTGTAAGAAAAATAAGAATTAAGGTAGAATTAAAAACATGAAGAAAAGTACTACTAAAAAAATACAGAATGTTGGGAATGTATTAATTGCAATCATCCTTTTAGGAGGAATTCTTATTCCCATAATCCTATCTTTGCTCGTCTCTTAATATGCTTCTAACAGCAGATTCAAAGATTACAGAAATCAAAGGAATCGGAGAGAGTCTAGCAACAAAATTCAATCGTTTAAATATTAAGACTGCTAAGGATTTACTTTTTCATGTACCAATTAAGTACCAAGATTCATCACACTTGCTTTCAATTGAGGAATTTCTTCTAAAAGGAGAAGGTACTTTTCTTGCAGAAATTGTAGATATCAAAACCTTTAGAACAAGAAGTAGAAAAACAATTACCACAGTTAAGGTCAAAGACGATACGAAAAAGATTGACCTTACATACTTCAACCAACCATACCTTTCAAAGGCACTAATTAAAAACGAAATATATCTTTTTGATGGGAAAGTAACAATTAAAGGAAGTAAAAGGAATATCTACAATCCCAAATACGAAATTTTTAAAGGCGAAAAAGAAAAACAGACAAATCTAGGAAAGCTAGCACCCATATATCCCGA
>CAZOFW010000030.1:0-5957 GCA_964579365.1 uncultured Candidatus Saccharibacteria bacterium | reverse complement strand
TCTGTCTTTAGCTCAATATCTAGGATTTTTCTTCTTAGGGTATATATGATTTCTCTTTGTTGGTTAAGAACATCATCGTACTGTACAAGATTTTTTCGGATATCGTAGTTACGAGATTCTACCTTTTTCTGTGCATTTTCTATGGTTTTACCAAGTATTCCAAGGGATATTGGCATATCATCGTCCATTCCAACCTGAGTCATCATTAGCTGCATTTTGTCTCCACCGAATAGCCTCATGAGGTCGTCTTCGAAAGATACAAAGAATCTGGATTCACCAGGGTCTCCCTGTCTTCCAGATCTTCCTCTAAGCTGGTTGTCGATTCTTCGTGATTCGTGTCTTTCAGAACCAATTACATACAATCCCCCAACTTCTGTAACTCCATCTCCTAGCGCAATATCTGTACCTCTTCCTGCCATGTTAGTAGCTATTGTTACAGAACTTTTCTGTCCTGCTTCTGCGACTATGGCTGCTTCTCTTTCATGTTGCTTTGCATTTAACACACTGTGTTTTATTCCCTCTTTTGAGAGCATACTTGAAAGTACTTCTGACTTTTCTACAGAGGTAGTACCTACAAGAATTGGCTGTCCCTTTGCATTGTGCTCCCTAATATCTTCTACTATGGCTCTGAACTTACCCTCTTGGCTTCTGTAAACGACATCGTTGTAATCTTCTCTAACAATTGGTCTGTTTGGAGGTACGACAATGGTATCTAGTTTGTAAATTGAGGAGAACTCTTCTGCTTCAGTTAGTGCTGTTCCTGTCATTCCTGAGAGATATTTGTAAAGTCTGAAGAAGTTCTGCAATGTAATTGTTGCCATTGTTCTAGATTCTCTTTTAACTTCAACTCCTTCTTTTGCTTCAATGGCTTGATGAAGTCCTTCACTGTATCTTCTTCCCTCCATTGCTCTTCCTGTAAATTCATCGACTATTAATATTTCTCCATTCCTTATCATGTATTCATCATCTAGGTGGTAAAGTTCTTTTGCTTTAAGTGCGTTATCCAAATGGTATGTAAGTTGGGCATCTTCGTAGATATTTTTTACACCCAAGAGTTTCTCTACCATATCTATTCCCTCGTCTGTAAGGGATACTGCATGTGCTTTCTCATCTACAGCATAGTGTTTTTCCTTTTGAAGAGAATTCGCCAAAGAGGAGAATCTCATGTAAAGATCGTTTGCCGCTTGAGCACTAGTTGAAATGATTAAAGGTGTTCTAGCTTCATCTATGAGGATGGAGTCTGCTTCATCTACGATTACAAAATATTTTGGTCCTTGTACTCTTTCTTCTTTTGTTCTAGCCATGTTGTCTCGAAGATAGTCAAAACCAAATTCATTGTTTGTACCGTAAACAACATCACAGCCATATGCTTCCTGCTTGGAACACTCCAAGAGATTTACACCACTCATATGGTCATACTTAAGTCTTCCAGAAATCTTTACTTTCTCGTCTCTTTCTTTTATTAATTTCTTAGCATCTGCGCCTTTAATTTTAATAGCTTCTTCATCTGTTATGAATCTGTACTGTTTTCCAGAGTTAATTGCACCTACACTCATTCCTAAAGCATTGAGTATATGTCCAGTCCACTCTGCATCTCTTCTAGCAAGGTAGTCATTTACAGTAACTAAATGTGCACCTCTTCCTGTAATACCGTAAAGATACAAGGGGAGATTAGCTGCAAGGGTTTTACCTTCTCCTGTGAAGAGTTCTGCAACTTTGTTGTCAAAAAGTACATAGCCAGCCGTAAGCTGTACATCGAAATGTCTGTGGTTTGCAACTCTTTTAGATGCTTCTCTTACAACTGCAAATGCTTCAGGGAGTATTTCGTACAGTCTTCTTTTCTCTCTTTCCAACTCTTCTTCTAGTATGGATTCTTTCTTGTTTACAAAGTCTGCTCTACAAGTTTCTAAATCTACAAATATCTTTTTTCTAAATTCCTCTGTCTTAGCTCTTAGTTCATCTTCAGAGAGTTTAGACATTTCATCTTCGTATCCATTAATCTTCTCTACTAATGGTTGAATCTTGTTTAATTGTTTTTCATTTGAGTCAAAAAGACCCTCTAGAAATTTGATCATTGAAATTGATTATACCATCATTCAGAGATTTTTCATCTTCAAAATATATATTTTTAGTATGTACAAAATATTGTTCTCTCTTCTTTTTTTCTTCCTTTTTACAACGGCTTGTTCTGCAGAGGTACTCCTCATATCTCCACAGAAAGATGAGTATCTAACCGACAGAGTTGTTACTTTCAAATGGGAAAACACAGATACACAGAACGAATATATCTACAGATTGGATGTTGCCTTCTACCTTAATTGGTCCATGTATATGTTAATACCTATTGGTAACAATACAGAGCATACTCGTCCTCTTTCCAATTACAGTGTTTTTGCTTGGAGAATTTTGTACTCTAGGAAAGACTCTTTTGACGGTACATATCCATATATAACTGAGGCTAGGAGATTTAGTGTAAATAAAAATCTTCCTCAGGAGGAAATACCTGAACCTGAGCCTAACCCTGAACCTAAACCAAAAGAAGAGGAGAAACCTAAACCCATCGAAAAACCAAAAGAGAAGATTAAAACAATTAAGAAGGTTGTAGAAATACCAAAGAATGAGGAGGAACATATGGAGTGGGATACCTCCACAGCTTCTGTTTTGGGTGTAAGTAAGGAAGAGGTTGTATGTAGGTTTAAATATCTAAAGGGTAAAAGTGAGATTGTGTCATGTAAAATTCCATCTCTCCAGCTACAAGAGATTGTGCAGTATCCTTTTGTAGATGAATACAGTGTAGTTGTTAAGGGCAAGTTTCTAGATGACATTGCTATCGTGGTAGATGAATACAAGTGTAAGAGAGATATCCTCAAACCAAGCTCTTTGTTTAAATGTGCGGAGCAATTAGTAACTACACACGATATTACTGTTGAACCAAATATCTTCTTCAATATATACCAAGGCGATTCATATATTCCAATCCAGTCCTACATAAGGGATGATGAACAATTTACTCTTGTTGCGGGATATTTCCGTAAAAAAGAAAATCTAAGAATGAGGTTTAGATATTCTGTAAATATATCTCAGTTTAATATCTCAATTTCTGGTGGAGGTTCCTACTCTCTAGATCCGAAGAATATCTCTAGTCCAAAGAAACCATTCTCTTTTCCTTTTAGTAAGGTAATTGGGGTTACACAGTGGCATGGGAATACTGCATTTCAAAAGCCACACAAGGGTATAGATTTTGGAGCAACAAGAGAGAATGTTTTGGCTGTTTACAATGGTACCGTAGTTGGTAAGGGTTGGGATAGTTACAATGGGAAGTGTTTCTCTGGTGGCAACTATCTCCTCATCAAGCAAGACAATGGTATGTACACAACATATTTCCATTTAGAAAAAACTTCTGTAAACACAGGAAACAGGGTGAAGAAGGGGCAGATTGTTGGTGTTAGTGGTAATTCTGGTGCTTGGAATTGTCAAAAGCTTGGTTACCATCTGCATTTTGAGACTAGAAAAGGTAGGAGTCAGAGTACTCATGTTAATCCAGTAGATTACATTAATACAGATTGGAGCAAGGTTGTTACATTAAATGCAAAGTACATACCAGGAAGGTTAAGTGGAGATAATCCTCATCCTGGATATTAATTTAGTTGTTTAAGTATGGAATATTTAAAAATGATTATCTATCTCCTCTTCTCTTTGTTCTCACAGGAGAGGATAGAATACATGTTGCCAAATATTGTTGAAGTACAACAGGTAATTGAGCTTGTTCCCCAAAAAGTTTTGCTTGTAAATGAGAAAGATATTTTACAACTTGATGTATTGAGTAAGGATATTAAGAAGCTTGGAGAGAGAGGTGGTAACGAGTTTGTTGGATATGATAATGGTTTGTTATTTTGTAGGATTGAGCATTACATAATTGATAGCGAGGATGAATTTTCTACTAAGTTTACTGTGCTTGATGAGGAAAGGGATGTTGTAAAAGAGTTTCAGTTTTTTGAGACTATTCGTCCTTTGTATCTTGATAACAATATGATTGTAGCTACTACTGCCGTAGATTTCTTAGAAAAACATTTTTACAAAATCTCTGTAGAGAGTGGCGAGATGGAAGAAATATTTTTAGATGATTTAGTGAGGAAGAGAAATGTTACTACTATAAGGGAGGATGTGTTTGGTAATGTATGGGTTAGTTACAGTACACGAGATATGGCAAAGATTATGATAGCTACACTTAAGCTAAATCTAAAGATTATGCTGAATATTATTCCTATGAATGTTCCAAGGCCTGCTTTTACACCTTGAGTTGCATTTTTATGTGCGAATATTATTTCAAATATTGTTGCTCCGAGTAGTGGTCCAAGAAACATTCCTGCTATTCCACCAACTACCATTCCAACTAATCCTCCAATTATTGCACCTGCAATTCCCCAGCCACTTCCTCCCATTTTCTTTGCTCCTAGTGCTGCAGCTATATTGTCTGAGAGTGTAGAGAGGAGACAGAGAAGGAAAACTATAACCAAAATTAATGGGGTAATATTCTCAAATTTATCCATTACTGCGAGAATAATGGTAGAGATGTATATGAGCCAGATACCAGGGAGATTTATAACAACAAGAACAAGGCCTGCAAGGGATACGATGCCTAGGAGAACATATATTATGATGTTAATTATTTCCATTTTATGAAGATTTCATGATGATATATTTACATAATATACCATATATGGATATAATACAGATGAAAAGATCTGGAGTCCGAACTGTCGCCTTACAGGTGTGCGTTTCTGAATTTATTTCAGAATAGGCTCCAGATCGCCTTTTTCCAAAATCCATTCTAACTCTATTTGTTTTTCTATTATTATTTTGTATCTTGCGGAATCTTTTTTATTTTCCATATAGCTTCTTGCTATACTGCCAACAATAATATCTGTTAATTGAATTATATCGTCGTTTTTTGAATTTATAATTTTAAAATCTAACCTTACATCCTTGCCTTTTGCACGAAGATATCTTTTTATAAAAGATCTTATGCTTTTCTGCAATTCTCTTTCTGCCTTTCCATCTAATCTTATTCTTACATTCCCCTTCTTTCTTAGGCACTTATCAAGAAGTAATGATAATAAAGAATTATAAATTCCCTTACTACTTACTTTCTTACTGAATTTTAAGCTTCTTTTATTTACAATCAAAGATCTTATTCTAAAATTACAAGATTTAACAGAGTTTAGTAGTCCTATTATTATTTTCTTCCTGCTTTTTCTAAATTTGAATTCGTATGAAGATGAATAGCCAATCTTTTGTCTATATTTCGACATCTTGGCTTGAATTTCTGCTATATCCGATTCTTTTTCAAAAATGACCGTAGAAAAAACAAGATAAGGGCTGGCACCCTTCTTAACATCTACTCCTGGATCCCCAGATTCATCTATGAATATAATCATAGATAGGAGTTTAACAAAAAATATTTAGGGAATAATGAAATTTAATAACTATATCTTCTCAAATACTCCATGGGTTATCTCAGCACTTTTCTCCCATGTATATTGCTGGGAGAGTGTGTATGCTTTTTCTACTAGTTCTTTGTATTTATCTTCATTCATATATATGTCCTTAATTGCACATCCAACTAGTTCTGGATTGTTTCCATCTACCATTACAGATACTTCTGAGAAGAGTTCTAGATATACAGGACTTCTGTGTAATATGGTTGGGGTTTTAGATCTCATTGCTTCTATTGGTGCTATACCAAATCCTTCTGCAATAGAGAGATGTATGAACGCAAATGAGTTGTGTAGTAGAGAGTATTTGTCTTCATCTTTGTAGAAGCCTGTAAATATTACTTTGTCTTGGATATTATTTTTTTCAATTATGTCGTAGAGTTCTTTAATTTCTGGTTTTGTTTTGTCTTCAAATTTACCTCCTGCAATTACAAAGTATGGTGCTTGTTCTTTGTCTAGAGT
>CAZOFW010000029.1:2208-6557 GCA_964579365.1 uncultured Candidatus Saccharibacteria bacterium | reverse complement strand
TAATTTCTTGCCCAGAAAAGATATGTCTGAGTATCTACTTTGGATATCCCTAAATCTGGAAGAACATCTGAGACGTAATCTATGAACATCTGGTTAGGAGCAATTATGATAGAGTTTTCAGAAGTGATTGTATCCTTGTGTGTGTAGAAAAGATATGCCAATCTGTGTAGAAGTATGGTAGTTTTTCCACTACCTGCTACTCCTTGTATTACACTAGGGTGATTAATATCTTCCCTTATGATTGCATTCTGTTGTGCTTGGATTGTAGATACAATGTCTTGAAGCTTCTGTCCCAACCTTTCGGTTAACTGTGACAGAAGAAATTCATCTGCTGCTACATTACCACTCTTTGCATCGTAGATGCCTTTTATACGGGCTCTAGATATTTGAAATTGTCTTTTCTGTTGCAATTCTCCAGTTCTCTTTCCAACTGGTGCGTGGAAACTGACGCTCTTTGCTGGTCCAGAATTTTCGTAGTATATGTTTGCAATTGGGGATCTCCAGTCGGTTATTAGTGGTATGTGTGTTTTCTCGTCTATGAGAGCAAATTTCCCAATGTACAGAATTAAGGGCTTGCCACTTTTGGAATCGTCAGGAAGAAAAACTATCTTACCAAAGTATGGAGAATCTAGGGCAATTAATTCATTGTTTATTCTGTTAACCAAAGACTCAATTTGTTGGAGTATCTGGTTGTAGACACCTTTTGCATCTTTCCTCGCATCGATATCACTCTCGTGCTCAATGAGAAGAATCTGGTGTTCAAGCTCCTCCTCTAAACGGTCAAGTCTTGGAAGGAAGTTTTGTATTTCTACAATCTTTCTTTTTGTAATTTCTTGTAGAGTAGGGTACTCCTGCTTTTCTAACTCTGTTAATTCTCCTAAGTCACTAAAGGAACCGACCTGTTCTAATTGTTTGTAGAGAGGATTAAGGTGATTTTTGAATGTTTGCATAACAAGGGTAATTATATATTATTTTGTTTAAAAATGTTTGATTGATTGTTCGTTTTTGATATATTGAAGTATGAGTAATCAGCTGAAGCTTCTTTTATACATTATTTTCATTGCGGGTATCTTCTATTTCCTCCAAAACAAGTTCGACCTCTTTGATATATCTTTCGTAGATGAAACGAAAATCAGCGATATATTCAAAGGAAATGAAAAAGCTGAAGATACGGGGAGTGTACTTAAAGATATGGAAATATCGATTGGAGATGGCAAAATTGTGAACCTTAGAGTCGAAATCGCAGATACGCAAGCAGAGAGAGAGCTTGGTTTAAGTCACAGAACTTTCCTTGGAGATTATGAAGGTATGTATTTTGTTTTTGAACAGAACACTAATTCTTCATTCTGGATGAAGGATATGTTAATTCCATTGGATATCATTTTTGTAGATGAAGGTGGCTTCATTGTGGATATTAAAGAAGGTCTACAACCCTGTGCAAGCTCATGTCCTTCAGTCTTTTCCGGTACTACCTATCGTTATGTACTAGAGGTAAATTCTGGATTTTGTTCTACAAATGATGTTAAGATTGGAAACAGTGTATTAGTAAATTTAAAGTAAACAACAATGATCTCTACTATTATTGACTGGCTTGTTAATGCTATCTCGACATTGGGTTATCCTGGAGTTGCAATTGCTATGTTCCTTGAGAGTTTCTTTGCTCCTATCCCAAGTGAGATAATTTTGCCTTTCTCTGGGTTTGTTTGTGCAAGAGATGGGATGAATATATATATAACCATAATTGTAGCGTCACTGGCAGCATATCTTGGGACTCTTCCATTTTACTTCATCGGAAGATGGGGTAAGGAAGGAGTAGATAAATTCTTGAGAAGGTTTGGTAAGTACATGTTTATTCCAGCTTCAGACCTGGATAAAGGATACAAAGCATTCGACAGGTATGGTAACGGAATTGTCTTCTTTGGAAGATTAATTCCAATTGTAAGAACAGTCATTTCTTTTCCAGCAGGAGTGTCGAAAATGAATTTTGGAGTGTTTTCTTTGTATACATTGTTAGGATCTCTTCTTTGGTCTTCTATACTTGCTTTCGCAGGTTTTTTTCTTGGAGAGAACTGGGAAGTTGTCGAAGGTTATGTTAGTAAATATGAGAATGTCATATATGTAGTCCTTGGAGTTCTTGTTGTTGCATACATTACAAGGGGGATATACAAAATTGTAAAGAAGAATTAAATCTTTCTAACTAATGATTGTCCATTCATCTCTGCGGGTTTGGTTATACCCATTAGATCTAGAACTGTTGGCGCAATATCCTTTAATGCTCCATATGGAAGACTCTTTTGAGTAATATCTGCTCCGGCAATTATACATGGGACTGGATTTAGTGAATGTTCTGTATCCATGGTTTTTGTTTCTAGATTAATCATCTCTTCTGCATTCCCGTGGTCTGCTGTAATGATTACAGCTCCTCCAGTTGAGATGAAATTCTGTACTAATTCATGTACAAGAGAATTTACTGTGCTTACAGCCTTTATTCCAGCTGCAAGATTTCCAGTATGTCCAACCATGTCTGGGTTTGCATAGTTTACAAGTATGAAGTCATACATTTTCGCAGAAACTCTTTTAATGAGTATGTCTGTTAATTCAGGAGCGCTCATCTCTGGTTTAAGGTCGTATGTCGCTACATTTGGAGATGGGATCATGATTCTATCTTCATTATTGTATATCGTCGATGTTCCACCATCAAAGAAATATGTGACATGTGGGAACTTCTCAGATTCCGCTATTCTAAGCTGTCTAAGGCCAAATGAATCTATGACTTTTCCCAACGGTAAATTAAGGTACTGCTTAGGAAAGAGTACTTTGTTTGGAAATCCCCTGGCATACTCCACCATACTAGCAAAGAACAAGTTTTCAATTTTGCTTCTTTGAAAATTAACAAACTTTTCATCTGCAATTGCTCTTGAAAGTTGCAACGATCTGTCTGGTCTGAAGTTCAGGAATATTACAACATCACTTTTTTCAATCTTGCTGTCATTAATTACTGTAGCCGGGAGGAATTCATCTGTGAGCTTTTGCTGGTAGTATGTGGATATGGCTTCTTGGTATGTTTTGAATCTTTCTCCAGTATTATTTTGAAGAAGAAAATATGCCTCCTGTGTTCTATCCCATTTGTTGTTCCTGTCCATACCGTAATATCTGCCAATTAATGTCCCGATCTTTCCAATGCCTCTTTCTATGCAGTGTTTATCAAGATCAAGCAGATATGTCAGGGCAGCTTGTGGTGATGAATCTCTTCCGTCTGTCATTGCATGGATAAATACTTCATTTTCAAGATTTGTTTTAGAAAGAAAGTTAATTACTGCCTTGAAATGATCAATATGTGAATGAACAGCGCCATCACTTAGAAGCCCAATGAGGTGAATCTTACTTCCATATCTTCTTGCATGAATTACAGCCTCAGTAAGGGTATTGTTACTGTCTAACAGACCTTTTTCAATGGCCTTGTTAATTCTTGGAAGTGTTTGCATAACAGTATTGCCAGCGCCAAGGTTGAGGTGTCCAACCTCACTGTTACCTCTTACGTTTTTTGGAAGTCCGACAGCTTCTCCAGAGGCAAGTAAATATGTGTGTGGGTACATGTTCCAAAGGGCTGAAAGTTTCTCAGGATTGGCCATTACAACGGCGTTTCCTTCGCTCGCTGGTGCTGCACCAAGGCCATCTAGGACTATTAAGAGGACTTTTTGTTTGACATTCATAAGCAGTTTGTATATACATTGTGGCATATTTTTGAATTTTATTCTATAATTGCCACTGGAAACCCCAATATTATATTTAAAGATAGAACTATGGATAACAATATATTTAAAAAGATTGAAGAAGAACAGTTGAAGAAAAGACCTGACGTAAGGGTTGGAGATACTGTTAAGTTGCATATTAAAGTTAAAGAAGGAAACAAGGAGAGAGTCCAGATCTTCGAAGGAACAGTTATAGCTATTAAGGGACAAGGTTTAAACAAATCTTTAACAGTAAGAAAGATATCTTACGGAATTGGGGTAGAAAAGATTGTACAGTTACATTCACCAATCCTATCTAAGATTGAGGTTGTAAAGAGAGGTTCTGTAACCAAGTCTAAGCTTTATTACTTAAGAGAGAGAGTTGGAAAGAGAGCATTAAAGATTAACAAGATACAGGATATGTACGAAACAGATGAGGTAGAAGAAGTTAAAGAAGAGGTTGTAGAAGAGCCAGTAGAAGAAGTTAAGGAAGAAGTTGTTGAAGAAAAAGCCGAGTAACTGTATATTAGTATTGTAAAGCAGGAGTAGTTCAATTGGTTAGAATGTCTGTTTTCCAAACAGAGGGTTGCGGGTTCGAGCCCCGTCTCCTGCTCCATA
>CAZOFW010000029.1:0-2108 GCA_964579365.1 uncultured Candidatus Saccharibacteria bacterium | reverse complement strand
ATGTCTGTTTTCCAAACAGAGGGTTGCGGGTTCGAGCCCCGTCTCCTGCTCCATATAAGAAATCTTACGATGTCAGAAGAATCAATAGTAGAAAAAGAATATAGCGTAAATCTAAGAACCCTAAGCTTCATTTTCAATGAACAGAACGAAGTATTACTCCTAGAACGAGCTGGGGATATGTTTGACGGAGGTATGTTTAATGCTCTTGGCGGGCATATTGAGAGAGGAGAGAATCTCTTTGATGGTGCCATAAGAGAGGTTGTTGAAGAGGCAGGATTTACTCCGGATAAGAATGAATTAGCTGGGATTGTACATGTTACAAATTTCTTCGGGAATAATGTTGTTGTAGTTGTTACAAAAAGTTTTACGGACAAAAAAGATTTTGTAGATTCAGAAGAGGGTAAACTTAAATGGGTAAAAATTGAGGATTTGGAGAAATACAATGTTTACAAAGATTTGAAGATATATATGGATAGCATATTAAACAGCGAGAAGAAATTCTCAGGAGTTGGAGTGTTTGATGGTAAGGGTGGGCTTGTTTCCCTTGATTTGAAGGACTTAGATTAAGGTCTCACTACAAATTATCCACAATTTGTAATATAATCATGTTATGAAAAACGTTGATGTTCCAATGTGGGACAAAGGTGATAGTACAGATTCATACTCTAAAGGAGGTGGATCTATGTTTTCTGATTTTGAATCTCTTTCAGATAAAATACCAATGGTTGAAGAAGTATATGAAAAAGTACTTGGCAGAAAACCCTCTAGTAGAGAGCTTTCTTTGTACAAGTATAGTGTCTTGAAGAGGGAGGAAATAACAAAAAAACTTCTTAATTCAGACGAGCACAAGGAAATTGTTGAAAAAGGAAGAACCTATCCTGAATTAGAAGAAAGAGAAAGATTAGCAATGAGCAATATCCTCAAACTTAAGCATGGAATTGACGATATGAAAGAGGAGCATGACGAATTAAAAAATATTCTAAACGAAAAAAACAAGATAATTGTAGGACTAAGAGAAGAGAAAGTAGCGCCATATATTAATGGAGAATTACCAACTGATAAATATAATACATATTACAACTCCAATGAAGGAATAAGTACAGTGAATAACCCTGTAAAGAAAGAAAGCTTTTTAGACAAACTATATAAATTCTTGAAATCTCTTTCTAACTAATATGGATGTAAAGATGTTTTCAAAAAAATTAAAGATCGCAAGAGAAGCTAAGGGATACTCCCAGAAACAATTGGGAATGAGAGTCGGACTATCTGACAAATCTATTAGTATGTATGAAAAAGGTACGGTATATCCTCCAATTTCAAACCTATTTAAGATATCTGAAGCATTAGGAGTAGATATCTGTTATTTCTTGAAGAATTAAGTTGGTGGGGTAAGCCACTTCTTTGTTCTACGCATCATCACCTTTGTCAGCTTTACAGTTCCCCAAATAGCACCCCCAGATAGCAACAAAATTAGTACGGTAAAAAGTATAACACCCATCTGGTAATCTGAAGAAACAGGCTGGGATACCAAGGAATCATTCAAAGTTAGAGCTTGACTCGCTGTATTAGTGTAGTTTGTATCAAACTGCCAAGAGGTGACTGTTGCTGTTATTTCGTATGTACCAGCTCTGTTTGGCAATACTGTAGCCTCGTACACATATGTTTGACCAGAAGAAAGGGAAACAAACTCAGGATGTTTTTCAGTGACAGAAAACGATACAGGAACTTCCCAAAGTATTTGTGTCTTAGCTGAATCCTTAAGAGGAGTAACCTCTAAACGATATTTAACAGACTTATTAAGAACGGATTGGGATATCTGTGTTAAGGTCAGATTAAAGTACTGGCTATCCTGAGCCACAGTAGTTACCATATCTTCCTGTGCAAAAAGATTTGAGGGTAAAAAGAGTAGGGCGATTACTAAAAGTAATTTTTTCATTTTAATATTTTTGTTATTGAAAGATTATATATTCTGTAAGCCTCTTTCATCTTATCTTCAGATATTAACATATCGTCGTGAACAACCTGGTTTCTTAATTTATGGATTTTCCATATCTCTTCATATACAGGACGAGAAAATAATTTCTTAGCAATCTTAAGATTCTCGCCAC
>CAZOFW010000028.1:0-6624 GCA_964579365.1 uncultured Candidatus Saccharibacteria bacterium | reverse complement strand
TGGTATTGTATCCAAAAATTACAAAGGCTAACCCAAGTACTAACAGAAACAAGAAGATACTAAGAATAGCAGATGACCCTTTAGAAACTGTTTTAGTTTCTTCAATTATAGTTTTCTCTTCCATATGGATATATTTTTGAAGTTATATATCTAGTATATATATTTACTTGATACTACTTCAAGTCTGGTCTCTGTGTCTGTGTTAATTCTTCACTTTTAGCTTTTCTCCATAGCGATATTTTTTTGTGATCTCCTGACAAGAGAACATCTGGCACTTTCCAACCGTTAAATTCTGCTGGCTTTGTGTATTGAGAAAAATCCAAATTTTTATTGTTAAATGACTCTTCAACCAGAGATTCATCATTGCCCAAAACTCCTGGTATTAATCTGGTTATACCATCTACTAGCACAAGCGCAGGAAGCTCTCCTCCGGAAAGGACATAGTCACCAATTGAGAATTCATAATCTACAAGATTGTCATGTACTCTTTGATCAAAACCCTCATATCTTCCACAGAGTATTATCATATGCAAATCAATCTCTTTGGAAAATTCAACTAGTTTACTCTGCTCTAATTTCTTTCCTCTAGGGGTAGTAATTGCAACTACGCTTCCTTCTTTCTTCAAATCTTTTATACAATTGAATATTGGTTCTACCTTCATCACCATACCTGGACCACCACCAAAGGGAGTGTCGTCTGTTGTATGGTGTTTGTCTTCAGCCCAATCTCTAAGATTATGCACATTAATTTCAACCAATCCTTTTTCTTGGGCAATCTTTAATATACTTGTATTAATATATTCTTTTACTGATTCTGGGAATATTGTGACTATATCGAATTTCATAGAAATTTCTTTTAATTATGGTACCGCTACGGGGAATCGGACCCCGATTGCAGGATTGAGAATCCTGTGTCCTAACCGTTAGACGATAGCGGCATATCTGACAGCGCTAATTTTATCATATCCAATACTCATTTTAAACAGGAACTACAGGGCTGTATATATTTGACAAATAAACATCCACGTAATATTATTTCTCCCATTTAAAATATACTTTCCATAAAATGGAAGAGGGCTACAAAACAACTAAAGATGGTCTCTTGAAACTGAAGGAAGAGCTCAAATACCGAGAGAACGAATTAACGAAAAAGATTACAAATACTCTAGATGAAATGAGAAACCAAGGAGACTTAAGCGAAAACGATGGATATTCCATGGCCGTGGAAGATTTTCATATTAACGAAGAGAAGATTCTTGAGATAAAAGAAAAGTTAAAGAATGCCATTGTTATTAAAGATACAAACAAGAACAAGGTTTCCCTTGGTGACACAGTAACTCTAAAAGGAGAGACAACATTAAAATATACCCTTGCTAGTGAAGATGAAGCAAATCCACTTGAAGGAAAAATCTCGTATCTTTCCCCTATCGGCATGGCAGTGATGGACAAAAAGATTAAATCTAGCATCTCAATTGAAACTCCAAAGGGAATTAAAAAATACACAATAGAGGGTATTTCCTAAGGGTGTATTAGGGTTCCTTCTTTCAATATCTCCTGAATATTACCTTTTTCTTGAATATATTTTCCTCCGCACAAGAAGAAGGATATTCCTTTCTTTGCACAGAACTGAGCACAATTTACATCTATTGGAATGCTTTTATTTGCAACATGGTTATCTCCATCTACGATATTAAACAATTTAAAGTATTCTTCCCATGATATATCTAAGATTGGTCTGGCATTAACTTCTGTTTTAGGATCTGCTTCGTACAAAAATTCAACATTGGAGATTTTATAAACAATCTTTACTTCTAAAATATCTGCATATATTGCTGCATCCATATCTGTACTCCACCCTATCTTTAGACCACCACTTAGCAAAGTCTTCTGGTTCTCCTCCATTAAGAACTCATACGCATCTCCCAACTTCTTTGGGAGAAAAATATCCATATCATCGAGATATCCCTGAAGAACTGCAGCATTTGTTTGAGTAACAGACATTGCGATATTGTGTAATGATTCCTCTCCCCCCACTGAACCAGCTATTTTCTCTTGCATATTTCTAGAAAGAGACCCGCCTCCAACAACCATAGCAACATTCTTGTAGTTCTTTCTCTCCCCCAGATACCAATTCTTTACCTTACCCAACAAAGCTTCATTTATATTCAATGAATTATCATACATTACAGAGCCACCAATCTTTAGAACGAAATTTTCTCCCATATTACAATTTCAAAATTAAAGTTAAAGCGACAATTACATATATGAAGGGAAGGATGTAATCCGTAATTCTTACCTTTCCTGAGAACCGGATATTCCATATTGAAATAATTAAATAGAACGCCAGCGTTCCAACAGCAGGTATTGTAAAGATACTTAAACTCCAAACCAATTGTGTAACACATGTGATGAAGATTGCACTAAGGAAAGATATGATTATTTCCAAGAAACCCATCTTGTCATGTAGTTTAAGGATGAAAAGTAATAAGGTGAAAGAAGATACTCCAACGCTTAGCAAGAAATACGCGGGACTCATCCCTATCCTTACAAAGATATTTATTAGCAAATACAAGATAGAAATACAAAGGAAGTCAAAAACTATTTTTGTTGCATTTTCCAATCTGTATATTTTGTTCAAGGAACTCTTTACATTTAGAAACAAGATTAAGAAGAGAACCATAGAGACTCCCAATACAAAATGTCCCAACAATACATTCCTGTTAAAGAATAGGAATGCTAAGAGTGAAATGTAAAATACTGCAGGTAAAACAAAATATCCGAAGAATCTTTCCTTCAAAGAGATTCTAACTATGACATCACTGTACCTAGAAATCTTTTTTCCTGAGTAAATGCTAAATGCTCTAACAAACCAAGTTTCCAAAAGAAGTACTCCTAAAATTCCAATCGTTAAAAGAACACTCTCATTACCACTCATCACAACAAAATTGAAAATCTCTGTTACAAGAAGTATTAGAAAGAGATACAGTATATCGTTTTGTACTTTTAGTTTTAATTTTCCCACTGAGCAGTTTTCAAATATTAATAGATTATACCTGTAAATCCATTAAAGACAGCAACGGCTATTACAAGCCACCACACACCCACCGTAAATAGATCTCCTGCTGCTTCTCTAATCTTACCTTTTCTCCAATATACAAATATCTCAATACATAGAAGCAAAAACATAAAGGATACGATTATGATACTGATGCTATCTCCTGTATCAACAGAGAGAAGAGATAAACCTTGAAGAAAAGTTTTATTTTCTTCTTCCTCTTCGAAATATTCAGATATATCCATTTGGGTAATATTTCCATTAACATCCGAAGCCATTAATACAACTCCGTCTTGTAAACTATCTTTGGGAATTGTTATCTTTATTTCATCTTCGCCATTGTTTACCAAGCTAACAATATTTTCTCCACTTACAACCTGGATATCTTTCCAGTCTGGAGAAATCTCTAAACTTAAGACAAACGACTCTTCATTCTCCTCTACTTTAATACTTTCTTTGGTAATCTTTGGAGGTGTCGAATCAATAGTGAAGGAAATTTCTTTAGAGGTAATTTTCAAATCATCTACAGCTGCCTTTACTTTGTGCTCTCCCTCTGACCAATCACTTTCTTTATCAAATTCCCAATTGCTGGAAGATGCATCCGCTTCTCCAACTAATTCCCCTCCTTCATATACTGAGACAGAGTAGCTTCCTGTTATATTTTTGACAGTACCTTTTACATCAACAGAAGGGTCAACAATTGTTGCACCATTTTTAGGAGATGTAATAGATATACTCTTTATCTCTCCACTTTCAGTATTTGTAGATGGTTTTGGTGTGACAGTCTTTGCTACACCTGCTACCTCTTGTGTAAGATTTCCAAACATTTGAACCACAAGGGTAGTTCTCTTACCAAGTAGTACACCTTCTACTACTGCAACTCCAATATCCTTGTATTTATTACTCATTAGATTTGCTCTGTGTGTTGTGCTAGCCATCCATGCTTCATGTACACCCTCTGCAGTAGAGAATCCCTTTGCCAAATTTTCTCCCGCATAGACATAGTAATAACCAGCACCACGGATAAATTGCCAAGGGGTTTCTCCATTTGGTCCGAAGTGATCCCAATACTGTTCTTCGAACATGTTGTTTGCTTTCGCAAGGGCTGCCGAAGATAATCTAGAATCTGTCTTCAATTTGTTTAAACCTGCTGCTGCTCTTTCTTGGTTAGTAAGATTTATAATATTTGTTGGAGTTATGGTACTGGCTTGTGCCTGATTTATTCCGAAGACTCCACCAAGAGTATTTACAAGTATTAGAATAACAGAGAATATTGTTAATGCTACTTTCCTAAGAAGGTATGGTTTGTACCTGTTCTTCTTGTTTGGAATAAAAAACTCTTTAATCATTTATGGACAGTATCTAATATATTCTTTTTCTAGTTTAGAGTATTTGTTTGAATTAGTAAATAAAAAGGACCCTTAGGGTCCTTTTTACTCGCTTATCAGCAAAGAATTGCCGGCAGTACTTTACTTAACAGCTAATTTCAATGCTTTTCCAGGTTTGAATGCTGGAACTTTTGTTGCTGGTAATTGAATCTTAGCAAGAGTCTTAGGATTGATTCCTGTTCTAGCTGCTCTTGTTCTTACTTCAAATTTACCAAATCCTGTTAGAAGTACAGGTTCTCCATGCTTAAGAGATCCTGAGATTGCTTCTAATACAGCTTCCAAAGCTTCACCTGCTTGTCTCTTGGTTAAACCTGTAGCTGCGATTTTATCGATTAAATCTTTTTTCAACATTGTAGTATACCTCCTTTCTTAAGTGATATATACGGAGTGGCTTATTAAAAAGCTTTTCTGTATATCCACTTCTAAAATATTGTAAATACAAGCAATCGTCAAGCACCGGATTTACTATCGGTTATAGAGGTGCCTGTATACAAACTTTGGTATGAAAACACTTATATTTTTTAATCATTATGCCAAATAATGGCTTTCCAACAATGTTTAGTAGGTCGACAGCATTTTTGAAAAGGGAAAGGCCAAGAAAGCCTTTCCCTATAGCGGTTCTTACTAGAAGATAGTCAAGAAATCCCTATTTAGCAACCTCAACAGCCCTCGTTTGTCTAATTACTGAAACTTCTACATTGCCTGGATAGCTCTGAGTCTTCTCAATACTCTGTGCAATTTTCTTTGCCATGACTATTGCTTCATCGTCAGAAACAAGAGTTGGTCTAACCACTACTCTCAATTCTCTACCTGCTCTGATAGCGAAGACCTCTTCTACTTTGTCTCCACCAACTTCTCTTGCAGCGTTCTCAATTCCTTCAATTCTTTGGATATATTGCTCGTAACTATCTTTTCTTGCACCAGGTCTTGCACCTGATATTGCATCTGCAAGATATATGACAATTGCCTCAACCGATGTTGGTTCTATATCCATGTGGTGAGACTCAATTGCATTAACAAGTTTCTCATCTAAGCAGTATTTCCTAGCTATCTGTCCTGAGATGTGGTGATGAGGGCTATCTATTCTGTGTGTTAAGACCTTACCTACATCATGTAACAGTGCAGCCTTCTTAACAAGATCTACATCTGCACCAATCTCTGCAGCAAGTACTTCTGCTATTCTTATGACTTCAATTGTGTGTGACATCAAAGACTGACCATAACTTGTTCTATACTTCATCTTTCCAATTAGCTTCAAAAGTCCTACATCAATATCTGGCCACCCTGCTTCTTCAGCAAGTATTTGACCATTCTTCTTAATTTCTAGGGATATCTCGTTCTTTGCCTTTCTTACAGACTCTTCAATTGCTCCTGGATGGATTCTTCCATCACCAATTAACTTCTTAAGAGCAACATATGCAATCTCTCTTCTTAAAGGATCGAAGGATGACAATGCAATTGTATTGGGAGATTCATCAACGATGACATCTACACCAGTCATCTGTTCGAAAGCTCTAATGTTTCTTCCCTCTTTTCCAATTACTCTACCTTTAACTTTCTCATCTTCAACCTTCAGAGAGGTTGTTGTTGTCTCTCCTACATAGTCTGTTGCAACTCTTTGCATAGATTCTACAAGAATTTTTTGTGCACTCTCGTCAGCAATCGCTTCTATATTCTTTTCTGCCTGACGAATTTTCTTAGCTTCATAAGACTTCAAATCCTCTTCAATTTCTTTCATCAATTTCTCTTTAGCTTCATCTCTAGACAAACCAGAAATCTTTTCTAACTCTGTTTTTAACTGAGTTCTAGAATTTTCCAATCTCTTGTTACCCTCTTTTAATTGAGTCTCAACAGATAGTAATTCCTGACTTTTGTCATCAAGAATCTTTGATCTCTTGTTTAAGGCTTTCTCTCTTTCAATTAGAATTTCTTCGTGTTCGGTACTTTCCTTTCTAATCTCTCTCAACCTTTTCTCTTCTCTCTCTCTTAATTCTCCAATTTCATCCTCTGCATCCTCAAACTTTTTACTCATCATTTTCTTTGCAGCACTTTCAATTTCTTTTTCTGGGATTTTCCTTATATCTACCCATTTAAAAACATATTTCAATAGTGCCACAGATCCTGCTCCTGTAACTAAAACAGCTACAAGAATACCTAATAATGTATCCATTATCTCAAAAT
>CAZOFW010000027.1:0-7417 GCA_964579365.1 uncultured Candidatus Saccharibacteria bacterium | reverse complement strand
ACAACAATAGACTTCATTGTAATAGCACTTGTTGTTTACTTTGGAGTAAAACTTCTTAAACTGGATAAATTAGACAAGAAGAAAGATTAGGTCTTCTTCTTCCCTACCCTCATTACAATCCAATATGTTATTCCCGCGATAGCAAAACCTGCTAAGGAATCAATTACATAGTGTTCTGCACCATACCAAGTTGCGAAAGCAATGACCAATGGAACCACAACAAATGGGAGAGCCTTCTTGCCAAACACCCCTACTAAGAACAAGAATGCAAAGAATGGCCATGCTGCATGATGTGAAGGCCAAGCTGCAAAATCATTGTTTCCGTATGTACTTACAAAACCCAAATATTTTGAGGAGAAATAGTCATGGATTAACATAACTCTTTGAAGTGGAGGAAGTAATCCAACCTGAGCTGCATACCAAGGTGGTGCAGAGGGAAAGAAGATATATATCAAGGTATCAAACAAGGAAAACCCTACCAAACCATATATATACCTCATAAACATATCCTTGCTCTTTCTCCATATTACGAAACCAACCACCAACCAAAACCAAAAGAAAGACATGTAAAAAAAGAACATTACAAAATCGTACCAATTTGGAGAGAAATTCCCCCCTGGGGCGTTGGAAAGTGAATATTGCAAAAATACAGTTGGAATATCTCCACCAATGGCAAACAATTTCTTCTCTGTAGTTATCAAGATCTCGTTTAACAGAGGCCTGTTTAACCACTGCGCGATATCGTATGCCCTACCCCTTAAAAATTCATACAGATAGAAGAGAGCGATTGGGATACTCCACTCCTTGAAAAATTCTTTCTGCTTTTTAAAAATAATGGCTAGGACGATTAGTACAACAATAATCATATCCATAGCAAAACGATATACAAAGAAATTGACAAGAATAATCGCTACGCAAAGCAATATTAAACAGATAGTTCTTAAATTGTTCTTAAAGAAATTTCCTAAAGACATGTTACAATATATACATAATATTATTAAAAGGGAATATGAAATATATATATCTTTACATAATCTCCTTTGTAATCTTCTTAGCGATAGACTTCGTATGGCTAAACTTCATAGCTAAAAATCTCTACTCTACTAAAATTGGACACTTACTTGCAGAGAAGCCCAAGCTTTTTCCTGCCTTAATTTTTTACCTGATCTTTGTTGTAGGAATAATAATATTTGCCGTATTACCTGGATATGAAGCACAGAACATCTGGGAAACAGTTATGCTTGGAGCACTGTTTGGTTTGCTTACATATTCAACATACGATCTTACAAATCTCGCAACCCTTAAAAATTGGCCTGTATCTGTAACCATAATAGATTTGATATGGGGGACATCAATATCTACAACCGTTTCCGTCGCAGGTTACTACGCTGCAAGGATGCTCGGAGTATAGGCTCCCGTTTTTGAAATAAATAATATATACTTTCTCCATATGCCCAGCAGTAATAACAAACAAAATCCTTTCCTCCTTGGATTAAGTATCACCTTAGGGACTGTTGTCATTGGTTTAATTAGTTTCCTCCTGTACACAACCCAGGTTCAGAAAGAAGCACCAAGATGCGAATATAATGGATGGGCATATGCAGATGGAGAGATATATGAATCCACAGATAAGTGTGACACTTGCTTCTGCGATGATGGCAAAACCATATGTACAAACAATGTTTGTGATGCAAAGATTGTCCTTAAAGAATGCACATACGAAGGTGAAACATACAAAGAGGGCGAAGGATTTAAGTCTAGTGATGGGTGTAATTCGTGTGGATGTATGAACGGGCAAGTTACATGTACCTTAATGGCTTGTGAGAAGTAAAATGAAAGATATTCTCAACAGGACTTGTTGTAGGATATTCGACTCTTCAAGAACAATTTCAAAAAAGGATTTAACAAGGATAATAAAAGCAGGGCAAGCGGCCCCTTCTGCGAAAAACCGACAACCTTACTTCTTTTTGGTAATACTAAATCCAGAATGTAGAAAAGAGATAGCCAAAGCAGCGATACAGGGGAGAAAAAAACAATTTTCACATCTCTCGGAGGAAGATTTTAAGAGCGTTGAAAAAGGTGATACAGGCTCCAACGATGCTTCTATAGCAAACGCTTCTGTGGCAATCCTTGTATTCAGGAATTCAGAAGCTGGATACACAGAGGCAGAAACAGAATCCGAAAGCTTGAATATCAAAGAAGAACAAGGAGTAGCTACGGCCGCCTACTCTATGATGCTACAGGCACATGCCATGGGGATAGCCTCCGGATGGGTGTGTTCCCCTTTGTATATCAAGAACGAATTAAAAAAGATACTGCCAAAGCATGGTGTTAATTTTAACGACAATTGGGAACCACGCCTAATAATTCCTCTTGGATATCCAATGAGAAAAACACAAAAACCTCCGAGAAAACCACTCGAAGATATTTGCCTGTTTGTTGAATAATTTACTTTCATTGCTATCTTTCCGTTAAAAAGTTATGATGCTTAATATATTTAGATTTTAAGGTATAAAAAAATGGGTAGATTTAATCAGGGAAGAAGTAATTTCAGTGGTAGAAGAGAAGACAGACCAGAGATGTTTGACGCTGTCTGTGATGAGTGTGGAAAGGACTGTAAAGTTCCTTTTAGACCTACTGGAAACAAACCAATATATTGTAGTCAGTGTTTTGAAGCAAAGGGTGGTCCTAGTAGAGAAAGTAGAGATGATGGAAGAGGAAGAAGATCTTTTGACAGAGGTGGTGACAGAGATTTTGGAAGAAGAAATGACAAACCAACCATGTACAAGGCAGTTTGTGATGCATGTGGAGAGACATGTGAGGTTCCATTTAGTCCATCTCCTGACAAGCCTATTTACTGTAGTAAGTGTTTTGAAACAAAGGGTGGTAAAGCTCCAAGAGGTGGAGATAATACAGCTTTAATTGAGAAATTGGATAGTATTACAGATAAACTAGATAGAATTCTTTTAGCATTAGAACCAAAGGTTGTAGAAAAGAAAGTAGCTGTTAAAAAAGCTGCTGTTAAGAAAACACCTGTAAAGAAGGTTGCTAAGAAGAAAGAATAGTACTAAAAGTTTCTTTTTCATGGTGGAAATGACAATTAAAAGTTCTGACTTTTGACAATTGTTTATTCTTTAAATATCATGGGTTACCTATTCCACTGGAATCATTATTCCTTATTATTAATTGTTTTTGCATTTTTCTAACGCACAACATATATGTATTGAACATCTCCTCAGAGACTTGACTAAAAGAATCAATCAAGATACAATATAACATAAATGTTATATTATTTTAGTTAAGAAGATATGTTTATTCAAAATGCAAAGCGAATCTGAAATAGACTGCAAAGATAAACATGTCACGAAATTCTTAGATAAAACAAATAGCAAAGACTTAATAAATATATACAAGACATTCAAGGCAATTGAAAATTTAGGTATTAAACATCATTTAAGAACACAGGATATTAAGAAAATAAAAGGCTTGAAGGTAGATCTATACGAAATAAGGGTTAAGACACCACTTGAATATAGATTTTTAGGATCAATTAAAGGGAACGTCTTTGCGATAGTACATGTCTTTGTAAAAAAGACCCGAAAAGGGATAAAGAAAGAGATTGATTTGGCAATAAAGCGTTTAAAAAACTTAAATTAAAAAATTTTGAAAAATGAGGATAACGGGTTTTGATCAAAAAATTAGGGAACTTGAGAGAAGGCTCTCGCTTAAAGACAGGCAGGATATCTCTTTTCTGAGCTCACAGATTAGCCAAATGGTAAGATTGTCACGGATTCATAAAGGATACACACAGAGGGCGCTAGCGGAAAGAATTGGCAAAAAACAATCGAGCATTGCTAGATTGGAATCTGGGAAGCATGCTCCAACAATAGCCTTTCTAAACGAAATAGCAGTAGCATTAGACACCTATTTAGTTGAGCCTCATTTCTATTCTATAGAGAATTACTATTACAATGACCATACAAACATTGAAACTTCCGTTGCAAATGCGGGTTCGACTTATACAGAATTTAAGCCCAAACCCGAGGAAGCCACAAACCCCCTGTTTTGGGAAATGTTCAGTTTAAATTCATCTAATTGTTAAAATGGAACAAATTAAAAAAACAAAGAATATATGGTCCGTCGTATGTAAAAAATCAATCGTCGATAATCAAACACAGTTAATGAGTTTAATAGATATTGTTGAGAAATTAATACTAGATATCGACATTGGTAAAGCCCCAATAGAAATTAAGAATTCATTTAGGGACGGCATTCTGGACAAGCCCATATATGCACCGAGCAATGTGACAATAGCGTCATATTGGGCACTTCAGGCCGAACATAGGGGAGTTGAATTAAAGGTTGAAACAATAATAAAGAATAATAAGGGGAGTAGTTTAGTTTCAGGGATATTACAATTTACAACGGACAAAGAGCACACTAATTATCGAACATTCGTAGGTTTACCAACCTTTCCTATAACAGGAAGCGGGATTTATTCTGTTGAATCAATCCTAAAAAATAAACAGGGTGAGATTTTGGCGAAGGGAGACACTCCAATAACAATAGAGCTAAACAGCAAGGAAATAGATCGTCCCCTCCAGGACCAAGGTCTTTGAGAATAAAAACTCAACTAATTTCAAATGGTGGAGACGGTGGGAGTTGAACCCACGTCCATAAGCATTGTCTAGTATCATGTACAAACATAGTTAACCCTGTATAGTTAGTCAAATCTAAAAGGATTAACGAAAAGATTTAACTACTCAGTAATTATATTCATCATATACTACTCTACCGACAAAGCAGCACTGACATATCCTGATAACGACTCTCTTAGATTCCTAATCAGGAATAAGAACAAAAGAGATTAGCTAAACTAATAGCTAAACCTTATGCAAAGTTAAACGCATAAACTGGAGCTGCAAAAGCAGCTTTTAGTCTTGCTGTAAAACCATCTGCAAAGGCGACAAGATTATTTTTTACACTTATCCTTGTGTGTTGATTAATGAGACAACCCTCAGTTTGTGACCACTAAACGCAAACTCCTGTCGAAAGCCTTACGTCCCCATATTGAAAAAGAGCCTAGGAATGTATTATTCCTGCCCTAATTATATCATTTTTTGCTACTTTCCCATAGACCAATGGCAGTAGCAACAGAAAGATTCAAAGAATCAATATCTTTGGACTGAGGAATATACACACTCTGACCAAGACTCTTAAAATTCACAGGTAAACCACTACTCTCGCTACCCTGAACCATACTAAACGGCTCTTCAAATTTCACCTCACGAATATCCTTGGCACCATCTAACATAAAGGTATATATGTGGTGATTACTAAATTCTTTAATATATTCTTCAATACTTCCGTAATATTTAAAATTGACCTGGAATATTGCCCCCATCGTCGAACTCACTACCTTAGGGTCAAAAATATCTACTGCAGGCTTAATAATTGCTAAATTCTTAACACCAAAAGCCAACATTGTACGAATTATGGTACCTAAGTTACCCATATTCCTTGGCTCTACCAAAACCAAATGGTTCTTCTCTCCCTCCAACTCACACTCATACTTTTTAAACACCCCTACAGTGTATGTGTTCTCCTTAAAAGCGATCTTCTCTATCGCTCTGTCTTGTTCCTCTATTTTAATACCCAACTCCTTACAGAGCCTCTCAACCTCTTGCACACCCTCACTACCATCATTGTTAGAGTTTAAAAGCACTTTAAGGACACTATCTCTCTTGTGCTTAAGTAGGTCTATGGTTGGATATGGTCCAAAAGCATATGAATAGTCGAACTTTCTTTGGTATTTCTTTAATTTTGGTGAAAATATTCCCATACTATTTCTTTGAAATATCCTTTAAGATACTTCCAAGACCTCCCTTCTTGTTTACTAACTCCCACTTCTCTTCTCTAAGTGTAAGATATGCCTCTTCTACCTTTGCCTTTGTTTTGTCCAAAAGTATATTCTTCTCTTCCAATTCTTGCTGTATCTCCTTCTCTTTCTGGTACATCATGTATACACTGTTGAGAAAACCTACCAAGATTCCAATGTAGGCAATGAAATGTGCCCAGGTTGAAAGATTAACCATGTGTATATACTCAAGATTTAAGAATGGTAGATAGAAGATCTGAGAAAGAATGAGGAAACTCAATGTAAAGATTATCCAGTAATTAAAATCGTCGTACAACCAACCCTTGTTAAACAGGTACCCAAGCAAAGAGAGAATGTACAAAAGGAGTGAGAACAAACCAATTAAAACAACAATGAAGCTATCTACCTCTACTCCACGCAAAAGAAGAATTATGAAGGTGGCTACAAAAAGAATGAATGTTAAACAAACAATTCCCATTAACTCCAATTCCTTCTTCCTACCCCTACCCTTCTTTTTCCTTATGACAAACCAGCTAATAAGAAAAAGGGATGCTAAAAAGGCTTTCCCTAAAGCACTAGTCAAAGGATAGCTACCTCCATCGCTAACTGAGAAAAGGTTTTGGAAATCTCCAACCTCCACCATTGTTTGCAAAATTTCAATAAGACCAACACCTAAAAAACCCCCTCCAAGAAAGAGGAAATTAATGTTTGTTTTCTTTGTGTAATATCTAAGAAGAGCAAGTGTACCTATGAAAAGGCTAACTACTCCGGAAATTAGAGCTATGAAGTATTGAAAATCTTTAATCCAAACGATATCCCCTATAAAAAGCGCAAAGACTAGGAATGCTATTATCGCAATTAAAAGGGCAAGGAATTGCATATCTATATGTTCTTCCTTTAATCTCTTTGGCTTCATAATATAATATATGATTAATACAGATATTTTTCAAAGACAATCTCAGCCCCTCGCTCTGCATAAGGAGCACATACTGTCACGGTTCCGACTCCATCTTGGATTATGTAGTACCCCGTACCATTTGTGGAGCTATTCATAGGGTCAGAAGGTATAGAAGCGACAATCTCCTCTCCCTCCTCTTCATTGTTAAGAATAGATAAATCTACCATATCAATACAGTCATATGGTCCAAGTTTGCATATTTCATTCCCAAAACTTACACATTTATCTGTAACTGGAATTACTTCTGGTATTTCTCCAGCTTTACTTGTGTATGTAGATACAGCAGAGAGGATGGTTGAGATATCTGCAGTTCTTGCTGCATTTCTATTATCTGCCCCCTCTTTCTGGGGATTGATCATCAAATAACCAAGAAAACCAATTACAAACAAAGCACAAATAATTACTAGGGCATCCAGTATTGGAAAACCTTTTTTTACTTCCTCTGGCTCTTCTTTTTGAAGAAAATTCATTCCTGAGTTTGGGACATTCATAACAGTATGATACTAAAGTAGAGAAAGAATATCTATTCCCACACAGTGTCGGCTATCTCCCATAGTCCGGTAACTGTTATATATAGTATT
>CAZOFW010000026.1:0-8062 GCA_964579365.1 uncultured Candidatus Saccharibacteria bacterium | reverse complement strand
CATCCGGAAATATCAAGAACAGTAACAGGAACGATCTTGTCGTCCTTGATTACTCTTGTCATTCCTTTTTTTATTCCAATCAAAGCTTTCATTCTAATTAATCAAAAATTACTGTATCGCGATACCAACTCCAGCAGGCATTTCAAGATGTTGTAGTGCATCTATCGTCTTGGGAGTAGGATCTAATATATCTATTACTCTTTTATGAGTACTAATCTCAAAATGTTCAATTGAGCTCTTATAAATAAATGGTGATCTATTTACTGCTATCTTTTTTCTTTTAGTTGGCATCGGGATTGGCCCCGCAACTTTAGCACCTGTGCTTATTGCTGTATCTATGATTCTTTTAGCAGATTTATCTACTACTACAGAATCATAACCCTTCAATTTTACTCTAATCCTTGCAGTCGTATTAACCATTTTATTTAAAAGAGCTAAATTAATTGTAAAGAGAGGGTAGGATTTCTCCTACCCCCTATTAAACCTTACTTAATAATCTCGGTTACAATTCCCTGTCCTACTGTTTGACCACCTTCTCTGATAGCAAATGAGACACCTTTCTCTAATGCTACTGGTGATACCAATTTAACAGTAAACTCAGTATTGTCTCCTGGAGCTACCATCTCTGTTCCTTCGTTAAGGACTACTTCTCCAGTTACATCTGCAGTTCTGATATAGAACTGTGGTTTGTATCCTGTTACAAATGGAGTATGTCTTCCACCTTCTTCTTTACTTAGTACATAAACTTCTGTTTTGAATTCAGTGTGAGTATCAACAGATCCTGGGATTGCCAATATCTGTCCTCTCTCAACATCTTCTCTCTTCAATCCTCTTAGAAGAATACCAACATTATCTCCTGCCTGGCCCTCTTTAAGAGTTTTGTTGAACATCTCAACTCCAGTTACTGCAGTCTTCTGTGGTTTTCTTCCCATTCCAAGTACATCAACAGCTTCTCCAACCTTTATGAGTCCTCTTTCAATTCTTCCTGTTACAACTGTTCCTCTACCTTCAATAGAGAAGACATCTTCAATAGGCATCAAGAATGGTTTCTCAATATCTCTTTCTGGAAGTGGAATGAACTCATCAACAGCTTTCAATAATTCTCTAGCTGCAACTAATCCTTCCTCATCTCCATTTTGAGCTTTAAGAGCATCTCCAACAATTATTGGACAATTCTCATCATATCCATATTTCTTTAAAAGATCTTGTACATCAGCTTTGATAAGCTCAAGAATCTCTTCATCAGCTTCACCGAATTTGTTGATGAAAACCAACATCTTAGGAACACCGACCTGCTTTGCCAAAAGGATATGCTCTTTTGTCTGTGGCATTGCTCCATCATTTGAGGAGATTACCAAGATTGCACCATCCATTTGTGCAGCACCTGTGATCATATTCTTGATGTAGTCTTTGTGTCCTGGACAGTCAACTAATGCATAGTGTCTGTTCTCGGTCTCAAATTCTACATGTGCTACTGCGATTGTGATTGACTTTGCTCTTGAAGAAGGATCTTTGTCAAGCTTGTCTTTCATTGCTTCCCTGTCCGCTTCAGGAGTAAAAGCATTTAGAATACCTCTTACCAAAGTTGTCTTACCGTGATCGATATGACCCAAGGTTCCAATATTCATGTGTGGCTTTGTTCTATTAAAATCTGCCATTTATATATTTATAATAAATTAAATAAATATTTTTCTTATACAAGATTTGTAAAATTACAAATCTGCGTTGAATATTATCAAAAAGTGATGATAGTTGCAAGTGCTTTATAGTAATTTAGCAGTATTTTTGGGCTATCTCTTTCCGGAAATTTCCTCTGCTACGTTTTTTGGCACCTCTGCATAATGGGATGGTTCCATATTTGAACTTCCCCTACCACTCGTTATTGATCGCAATTCACTTGTGTATCCAAACAGCTCTGACAATGGAACAAACGCAGATATCTTACTAATTCCATTTCCAATACTTTCTGTTCCTTGTATTTGTCCTCTTTTGCTACTTAGAGATCCTGTTACATCACCCATATATTGATCTGGTGTTTCAACTTCTACTCTCATGACTGGTTCTAAAAGGATAGGGTCTCCCATCTTACATCCTGCTTTAAAGGCCATTGATCCTGCAACTTTAAATGCTGCCTCAGAAGAGTCAACATCATGGTAAGAACCATCGTATACAGTTATCTTAATATCTACTACTGGATATCCTGCGACAACTCCAGACTTCATAGACTCAATAATACCCTTCTCAATAGCAGGAACAAACTCTCTTGGAATTGAACCACCTTTAATTGCATTAATAAACTCAAAACCTTTACCTTGAGTATTTGGTTCCAATTTAATCCAACAGTGTCCGTACTGACCTTTACCACCAGATTGTTTGATATATCTTCCTTCTGCTTCTGGGACAAGTTTCTTAATTGTCTCCCTGTAAGCAACTTGTGGTTTACCAACTTTTGCTTCTACATTAAATTCTCTCTTTAGTCTGTCGACAATGATTTCCAAATGTAACTCACCCATTCCATGAATAATTGTCTGACTTGTATCTTGGTCCGTTGTTACTTTGAAAGTTGGATCTTCTTTTGTCAATCTTACCAAAGCTTCTGTCATTTTCTCTTCATCTGATTTTGTAGCTGGTTCGATAGCTTCAGATACAACAGGCTCTGCAAAATCTATCTTCTCAAGAATAATTGGTTTTGCTTCATCGCAGAGTGTATCACCTGTTATTGAATCTTTAAGTCCAACGATAGCTCCAATATCTCCTGCTCTCAATGATGGAACTTCTTCTCTGTCATCTGCGTGCATAAGTACAAGTCTTCCGACTCTCTCTTTTATATTCTTAGACGAATTAAGTACATATGTACCTGCATCTATCTTTCCAGAGTAAATTCTAAAGTATGAAAGGTTTCCAATGTGTGGATCATTTACAATTTTGAACACTAGAGAAGAGAATGGATCATCTTCATTTGGATGTCTTTCAATTTCCTCTCCTGTTTTTGGATGAATTCCCTTAACAGCAGAAACATCTAATGGAGATGGTAGACAAATTGTAATGTAGTCTAACAATGTCTTTGCCATAGCAGATCTAGAGTCTCCACCAAGGACAGGGAAAAGCTTCAATCCTAAAGTTCCTTTTCTCAATGCACCGTACAATTCTTCTGGAGTAAATTCTCCTCCTTCAAAGTATTTATTCATCAATACATCGTCTTGCTCTACCAATACTTCCAAGAGTATTGCTCTATATTTGTCTGCCATAGCTTTCATATCTTCTGGAATTTCTATCTCTGTTAATTCTGGAGTATCTATTCCATCGTATGTATATGCCTTCATTTTTATTAAATCTATATATCCAAAAAGTTGCTGCTCTTTTCCAAGTGGTAATGTAACTGCTACTGCCTTATTACTTAATCTTGTTTTAATTGTCTCAAAACTTTTCTCAAAGTCTCCACCAATTAAATTGATTTTATTCATAAAACAAATTCTTGGTACTTTGTATTTGTTTGCTTGTCTCCATACTGTTTCGGACTGTGGCTCTACACCTTTTCTTCCGTCAAAGATTACAGCTGCACCATCGAGTACTCTCAGAGATCTTTCTACTTCTGCGGTGAAATCTACATGTCCCGGCGTATCGATAATGTTAATTCTGTATCTGTTTTGGTTATAATCCCAGAAGCAAGTTACTGCTGCGGACATAATTGTAATTCCTCGTTCCTGCTCCTGTACCATGAAGTCTGTAGTCGCAGCTCCCTCGTGTACTTCTCCAATCTTATGTACTTGACCAGTAAAGAACAAAAGTCTTTCAGTTGTTGTTGTTTTCCCTGCATCAATATGTGCAATGATACCGATATTTCTAATCATATCTAAAGGCATCTTCACATTGTAACTTGTCTTATCCATCTTTTTTAATATAAAAATTAACAATACAAACAAAGGAAAGTTCTCACTCTCGCAGTAGGGATTATATCAGAACTACTATATCTGGGACAACAGTTGATTTGCTTCTTCCGAAACGAGGTTATCTGTATCGTATTCAATAGCTTTCTTTAGCATCTCCTTCGCGGTATCTTTATTGCCTAGATTATACTCTAATTGGCCACTTACAAAGTAATATTGTGGACTAAATCTATCTATCTTTACTAATTCTTCTAATGCTACTGCTACTGCATCAGTCTTTCCCTTTGCTAGCAGATTAGAAGCATTCAGGTATATATACTCTTTTTTATCCTGTTCGTTTAATTTCATTTTCGCAAGAAGACCTAGATAGTAGTCTACCTTTTTAGAATCATTTAGAGCTTTGTTTACTTTAACTCCATACAATCGTACATAAGGTGCAGACATATAGTTCATCAATTTCTTAACCAACTCATCTGCTCTGAGTGTCTGATTATTTTCTAGCAGAAGATCCATATATTCTGAGACTAGTTCTTGAGCTACATCTTCTCCCGCATAGGAGACCGCCTTTGAGTAGCTACTGAAGGAGCCCTCTAAATCATCTTTGAAGAAATATGCCCTTGCTTTACCCCAAAGAATATCATCTTCCATTCCACCCAATGACAGAGCTCTGTCAAACTGTGTTATAGC
Source organism: uncultured Candidatus Saccharibacteria bacterium (assembly GCA_964579365.1). GTDB lineage: Bacteria > Patescibacteriota > Dojkabacteria > SC72 > SC72 > JAKPKF01. Next base: position 3,488 of record CAZOFW010000026.1, on the reverse strand, counting down.
TTTATCATAATCTCCATAATCTAAATATGCTCTACCAAGGAAGTAAACACCTTCCAGGTATTCCACAACATCCTCAGATAGTGGTTCTAAAAGATTAATCGCTAATATCGGATATCCATTGTTTACATATACTCTTGCCAATTTCGTAGCATTAAACTTTGTGTCTTCAGTTAAGCTATCTAGTACAGAAGAGAATTCTTCGTAGAATGCCTTCCAGGTGTCAGAGGGTTCAACTGCTCCCAATATATTTTTCGCTTCATCCACATTGGTAGTTGCGAGGATATATGCTCTCAACAGAGATGCTTCATACAGAGTATCTTCTGAATAGATTGATTTGCCTAGATATGCATTTGCATCATTTAGTTTTCCTTTCTTTACATACGTTTTTGCGATATTTAATTCCAATTCTGGGTTGGTACTTCCTACTCCAAGACCATCTAGATAGACACTTAGTGCTTGATCATACAATGTATCTTCGTAATATTTACTTCCAATTTTTGAATAAAGAATTGATTTGTCATAGTTACTAAGTTTCTTGGCAGATTTCTCAACCATCTCAACAGCATCCGTAGCCCTGTTTTTAATCAAGAGGATATCAATAATTCCATTGTATGCTTCAATTCTACTTGGAATTACATCCACTGCATTGTAATATCTGTTGATAGCCGTAGAGTATTCCTTTGCTTCAAATTGAGAATCTGCTTCAGAGAGAATTTGTTGGTATGTTGTAATCTGTTCCTGCGTAACTCTTTTACTTAACAAATACCAAACTCCTGTTCCAAGAAGAATTATGGCTAATACAAACCAAGGTATAAGCTTTTTAAGTTTCTCTTTCATTAATTGAATATAGTTTAGGAAGTAATCCATGTCAAATATTTTTCTATATATGTGCTAAAATAGGCTAAATTATGTCTAAAGCCAAAATATTCGGAACTCTACTTATGCTCATCGCGATGTTTGCTATGAGTAAGGTTCCAACAGCAAATAGTACAAATATAGAAGCAAGGTACAAAAGTAATACACTTCTCAGCATGGTATACGGGATAGATGCTGATGTTGAGAAAGGTAGATATACCCCTAAGGTTGTGGTTGTAAATTATGAAGGAGAAATAAAAAAGCATATTTCTACCGCATCCTCTCCGGTATTTGCCCTTTTGGAGCTGGGATACCCCATTAGTACTATGAAGAAAGTCATTAGCACATCTCCGATGAATACTCTTTATAATAATTCATACATCTACGTGTTCTCCTACAGAGATACAATTGATGAAATAAAATTGGATATTCCATACCAAACAATTGTTAAAGGTGGAACTCTTTGTGCAAGATTAAGCCAAAAAGTGTTAGAACAACAGGGCGTGCTTGGAGTAATGACACAGAAAGTAAGACGAATATATGAGAGGGGCGAGTTAATAACTGAAGAGATAGTTGAAAAGAATATTGTAAGGAATCCAAGAGCTGAGATATATATCATCAAAGGTCCAGACGATTCTCCAAAGGAAGTTCCTCAGATTGGATATAACTGTAATTACTGGTTTGCATATGTAGATTCAATAAAAGCATCGGCAGAAGAGAAGAGATGGTTGAAATGGACAATGAAGTATGAATCTGGTTGTAATGCAGAGAATAATAGACATTCATACTACAAAGGTTTGTTCCAATGGGATCCATGTCTTTGGTATCAACAATATCCAAAGGACAGCATCTTCGACGGGAGAGCACAGATAAAAAGGACATTGGAGAAGTTAAGAGGTGGAGCAAATCCAGCAAGGATGTGGCCCGCCGTTTACAAATTGTACGTAGCTAAATATGGTGAATTAAGTTGGCTTTAAGCATTCCAACTAAAATATTCGCAAAGGTTTTGTGGAATTTCTCCAAGGAATCTAGATGGTAACTGAGATGAATACCCTTCTCTTGTTAATCTGTTCTCAGCAAATGTTAGATACAATTTTTGCTTAGCTCTAGTTATTCCTACATAACAGAGTCTTCTTTCTTCCTCTAATTCTTTCTCTTCTATAAAGGCTCTTGAGTGCGGAAGTAATCCCTCTTCCATACCAATTAAAAATACATAATCAAATTCCAATCCCTTGGAAGAGTGAAGTGTCATAAGATTTACGTAGTTTCCACTTCCATCTTGGTTTTTGTCCTGTTCCTGTTCAATCAGATTTATTTCATTTAGAAACATCTCTAAACTTTGTTGTCCAAACTTTGATACATATGTATATGCAACATTCTTCAACTCTGTTATATTCTCTTTTTTCATCTCAGATTGTTCTGTCCCATCGTCAAACCATTGGATATATCTTGTTCTCTCAAGAATAATATCTATCAGTGTTAAAAGGTCTTTCTCTTTGGATTCAAAATAAAGTCCTCCAAAAAGATTAATAACCAATTTGAGTTTTTCGAATTCTTTTTGTAATTCAATTATTTTAGACATTGAAATCTCTTTAATATCACAAAGATGTTTGTATTCAGGATTCAGTACTACGAAAGCTCCAACCAAAAATTCCCCAATTGTGCATGAACACTCCTTCGCTAACTCATGCAAAGATTTGACTGCCTTTGGACCCATCTTTCTAGTTGGCACATTCAATATCCTAGACAAACTAAGTTCATCTTTAAGGTTGTACATAAATCTAAGATAGCTAATTACATCCTTGATCTCTTTTCTCTCGTAGAATCTAAATCCTCCCACAAGCTTGTACGGTATTCCTTCCTTCAACATAGCTTCCTCAATTGCACGGGACTGGTAATTGGTTCTGTAAAGGATAGCGACATTATTAAGCGGAATCATCATGTCTCTAAAATGTCGGATATTTTCCACCACATACTCTGCTTCTTCTTCTTGATCTCTGGCTTGGTAGACAGTAATTGTTTCTCCTTGGTTATTGTCTGTCCAAAGGTTTTTAACTATTCTCTGGTTATTCTGCTGTATGACAGAGACTGCTGCTTCTATTACATTTTTTGTGGATCTGTAATTTTGTTCTAGCTTAATAACTGTTACATTTTTAAAATCTTTTTCAAATGATTGAATATTTTTGATATCTGCTCCTCTCCATGCATATATTCCCTGATCATCGTCTCCAACAACACAGATGTTTTGGTTCTTTTCAGAGAGTAGTTTGGCAAATCTGTACTGAGCATTATTTGTATCTTGGTATTCATCTATGAGAATGTATTTGAACTTGTTTTGGTAATATTCCCTTACCTCTTTGTTCTCTTCTAGCATCTTTACAGCAAGGAAAAGAAGGTCTCCAAAATCTACGGAATTTTGAGCTTTGAGTTGTGCTTGGTAGGCAGGATATATCTGGGCAGTAATATCTTCTATGTATCCCCCAAAATGGTTAGAGAATTGTGCAGGTGTAACCATGTCATTTTTTGCAGCTTCTATGAAGTGAGCTATTGCTTTTGGCTTTATTTGTTTGATATCTATTTGCAACTCAAGCATTATCTCCTTGAGGAGATTCTCGGAATCATCTGAATCATAG
>CAZOFW010000025.1:0-8255 GCA_964579365.1 uncultured Candidatus Saccharibacteria bacterium | reverse complement strand
TCTCACCTACAAGTGGTTTGTATTGAGCATCTATGACTGGAATATATTCACTCTTGCCATTTGCTATATCGTCTAATTCATCTTCTACCTTTGCAGTATATTTGTAATCTACAAGTCTTTTGAAATTGTTTCTCAAAAGGTTCGTAACAACCTTTCCTACATCTGTAGGTACAAGAGCTTTTTCCTCCTTTGTAACATATGCTCTACTTTGTATTGTAGAGATTATGGTTGCATATGTAGAAGGTCTTCCAATACCCAACTCTTCTAACTTTTTAACCAATGCTGCCTCTGTATATCTGGCTGGAGGTTGTGTAAATTTCTGCTCTTTTACAAACTCTACCCACTTAAGAATATCTCCCTTAGATATCTTTGAAACTTCCTGAAGATCACTGTCTTCTTTTCCTCCACCTAAAGCTCTTCTAAAACCGTCAAAGAGAGTCTTCTCCCCACCTAGAGAGAATGTATACAATGGTTTTTTGTTGTCCTTGCTTTCAATGTGTATAGTCAACGTTTCAGCCTCTTTTTCCCTCATCTGGGAAGATATTGCTCGTCTCCATATGAGGTCATAAAGTTTGGCTTCTGCAGGACCGAATTTAGATTCAATTTCAACTTTTGTTAAATTAAAATCTGTTGGCCTTATGGCTTCGTGTGCTTCCTGTGCGTTTTTACTCTTTGTTTTGTAGTAATTTGGTTTTTCTGGGAGATATTCCACACCGTATTTATTTTTGACTAATTCTCTAATTCCGTCTATCGCTTTGGAACTGAGATTTACAGAATCTGTTCTCATATATGTGATTACACCTGCTTGGTACAGTACCTGTGCTATACCCATTGTTCTTTTAGAAGAATATCCCAAAACATTGTTTGCAGACTGCTGAAGTGTAGAGGTTGTGAATGGAGGATATGCATGTCTTTTGACATTCTTCTTAACTACATCTACTACTTCGTAGCTTCCCTTACCAAGGAATTTCTCAATATCTTTAATCTCATCCTCTTTAGCTGGTATATATTTTTTGCCGTCTTTCTTTACTAATTTCGCCCTTAGTGTATCTCCACTTTGGCTTGTTGTATCTACAAAAAACTCCCAATATTCCTCAGATTTAAACGCATCTCTCTCCTCTTCTCTCTCTACAACCAACCTTAAAGCTACCGACTGAACCCTACCTGCAGAAAGACCGTACCATATCTTCTTCCATACCAACTCAGAGAGTTTGTACCCAACTAATCTATCTAGGACTCTTCTAGCTTTCTGTGCCTCTACAAGATTAATATTAATGTCTGAAGGCTTGCTAACTGCTTCTAATATGGCATCTTTCGTTATCTCATGGAATGTTACTCTTTTTGTATTCTTTGCTTTCAAGACAGAATCTACATGCCAAGCTATTGCCTCTCCTTCACGGTCAGGGTCCATTGCAAGATATACATTGCCATCCTTAGGAACAGCTCTTTTCAAATCCTGTATTACTTTCCCTTTACCATATATTGTTTCAAAAAGAGGTTCGTACCCATGTTCTATGTCAACTGCTAGCTTACTTTTAGGAAGATCAATTATATGGCCAATTGTAGCCATAACTTTAAAGTCATCTCCTAGGTACTTATTTATGGTCTTCGCTTTTGCAGGAGACTCTACTATTAAAAGATTTTTGTGTTTTTTAGATGTTTTTGCCATTTTTATTCGTTTCCTAAAAATACAGTATATATTCTACCATTGTCAAACATGTTTATATTTATTACACAGTTTAAAGCCCTACTTCCCCCATGTACAAAGATTATATCCCTATTCGTATCTGTTCTCCACTTATGCCCAGTATATCAAGGAAATCTTCAACCCCTGTTATAACATCTGCTCCCTGTTTTATGAGATTATTGCACCCCTTTGAACTCTTCCTAGTAATATCTCCAGGGATTACAAAAACATCTCGGCCATACTCAAGAGCAAGATTTGCAGTAAGTAAAGAGCCACTCTTTAATCCACCTTCAATTACGATTGCTGTGTCTGAGAGACCTGCTAAAATCCTGTTTCGGATTGGGAACATTCCCCTCTTGATCTCCGTTCCCTGTGGGAATTCAGCTAGCGCAATACCTTTCTTGCATATTTCATCATATATGGCTCTATTTCTTTCTGGGAAACCCTTATCTATTCCACCAGCTATTACTGCAACGGTATCTAATCCCCTCTCCAGGCATATCTTGTGTACTTGGCTATCTATACCGATAGCTAATCCACTAACGAACGCTACATCTAGATCTTTTGGTACAGATGAAAGTAGTTTTTTTACAACCGATTCACCGTATGTGGTCATTTCTCTCGTTCCTACTATTGTAATTAGTCGCTCGGAAAGAATTTCTTTTCTACCTTTACAGTACAAAACGTTTGGATATCTGTATATATTCTTGAGATTTTGAGGATATGCTGTTTCGGAAGCTTTTAAAGTGTACATAACTGTATTATGTACCCTGATTCTTAAAAAAATCTTAAATCCTGTCTGTCTTTACCATCCACATAATCATATCTTTCATTATATTTACTGCGTTGGAGCTATGTCCTCCATCTTCAAGAAATACTGAGAAGGAGTACTTAGGCTTGTCATATGGGAAGAAACCTCCTACCCATGCATGGGTATTTTCGTATATTCCTTTAGAATTTACCTTACCGAACTCTGCAGTCCCCGTTTTAGCAGCTACTACTACCCCAACATTAGCTAACTGCCCAACTGACCTCTTCGGACCGTTTACAGCAGACCACATCCCCTCCTTGGTGATATTAAAGGCCTCCTTGGAGACCATATCTTCTCCTAAGAGGTCAAAGGTCAAGCTTTGGGTCTCTCCTTCCTCATTTCTAAAAGATTTCGCAACATGTGGAGTATGTAATTTCCCTTCTGTAGCAAGAGCTGCCATCCAGTTAGACATCTGAATTGGAGTTACAAGAGTTATTCCCTGCCCAATTACAGAGTTGCACGAATCTCCCTCTGGATACCAAACAGGCTCAAGCCATGGACTTGTTGTTTCTGCCAAAAGCTTTTTGTTTGCTGGTGAAGGAAGTCTTCCAGGCGCTTCTCCTGGTATATCTATACCTGTATATTTCCCTATGCCGAATTTCTCGAGGTAAGGATCTAGTTTGTTAATATCCCAATGCCTAATTAATTCACAGAAGAAAAGATTTGAGGATTGTGCTATACCACCAACAACATTTAGAGGTCCATATGCATGATTCTCAAATTCCTGGAAAGGTGCACCATTGGAGAATGTATAGCCATATCTACTCACATATATCGTGTTTTCCGTTATGGCACCAGCATCTAGCGCTGCAGGAGCAACAAGACTCTTAAAGGTAGAACCCGGAGGCATTTGAACAGATATTGATCTGTTTATGAGGGGAAGATTCTTGTTTTTGAGAAGTTTAGAGTACTCTTTAGTAGATATACCACCAACAAAAAGATTGTTGTCATAGCTAGGATATGTAACCATAGCAATGATTTCTCCTGTTTCTACATCCTCAATTATACCTGCTCCTCCAACAGCACCAACCTTTTTTACTCCACTTTGAAGAAAACTGTAGAATTTTTTCTGAATATCTATATCTATTGTTAAATACAAACTATCTCCAGATTGTGCTTCTTTGATCACATATTCCTGGTTTGAAACAGATCTTCCAAGGGCATCTATCTCTACAGCTATTTCTCCATTTTCTCCTCTAAGCTCCTTGTCATACCATTTCTCGATGCCACTTTTACCGACTGTATCTACTGTAGTCAAATATTCTAAAGAAGACAGCTCCTCACTTGTCACGTCACCTGTATATCCCACAATATGAGAAATTATTTCTTTGTATGGGTAAGATCTCTTACTCTCATTGTCTATATATATTCCCGCTAAGACCTCACTTTTCGATTTAATTTCAATCGCTTTTTCGTTACTTACATTCTCTGCAATGAGGATGTCTGTAAAGTATGGACTCTCCTTGTGAACAGAATATATTTTTTCAAGAATACTACTGTATGTGCCACTTGAAGAAGTCTTTTTCCAATTGTCACCGAGGATACCCCCGAGGGTATCTGATGTTGCCTGTAGTTCTTCTGCTTTTATTAATCCCTTGCTGTCTAAATAGTCCTCCATTTTTATATACAGATTCATAGAGGGGACATTCTCGGCAAGCTTCTTCCCATTTCTATCGAATATTGCCCCTCTGTAAGCAGTTTCTATTTTGACTTTAACCTGGTTGTTATTGGATTTCTCCAACATTTCCTTTCCGCTAGCTACTTGCAGAGATGTCAGATTTACCAAAAGTACAACAAAAAGGACAAAGAAAAGGAAGAATGCAAAGGTATAATTCCATGGGCTACTCTTCTCCACTACTGTTGGTTTAGAAAGATATTTCCTTATGGAAAATTCCAAAGGCCCTAAGCGCCAATTTGAAGCCTGTTTTCTTTTGCGAGGTACACTATCTGCTATTTTTTTAGAAAGTTTTAATTCCATTTCTTGCTAATCTTTATATTATTCTCCTTCCCTCTTGTAAAACTCAGGAGCAGATCTAGTAGATAAAGGACAACTGTAAGCACAAGAGCTTTAATTCCAATCATCAAGGCAGTCTCCCAGGTTAGAATTCCAAAGCTTCCACTTAACAGAAAGGGTGGTAGCACAGGAATTAGGAGGAGATAAATGGCTATTGAGATATATTTTATACCGTAACCAACAATTCCCTCACTAATATTGAAAAGGAATGAGCAGCTGAATAAAAAAATCAAGGGAATACCTACAAGAAGTATGTCCGTACCAAGTGGATAATGGAATATTACATCGGAAATTAGCGCATATATTATCAATATTAAAGAAAGAAACTTGATATTTAATCTCCCAACCAACAGAAGAATTAATAAGAGAAAGATTCTAATTCCAAATGCACTAAACAGAAATCCCTCAAGAAAAATTGCCCCTATTATTCCAATTATTATGTACAATGCTTCTAACATTATTTCTTTTCTTAATTTATTCTTACTAAAATCTTACTTAAAATATCATAATCCACTATTGTAGAAACAAAACATGTTCTAGAGATACTCGCAGGGTTACTAGAAAGGCCGACAACATAACCCACAACGAGCATATCTCCTACCGAGGAATCATTTACAAATATCACATCTCCTTCACTTACATCAGAATTCATGGTTATGTTCTCTACCTTTATCCCCTCTGCAGAACCGTTCATAACTCCACGGCTAACTACTTTATTCTTAATATATCCATCTAATCCCCTATTTTCATCATATTTCAAGATATTAACACTTAGATATGAATTTGTGCTCGTAGGTAATTTAATACGAGAGCCAAGTTCATCTACATATTCAACTATTCCCACAAAGAAATTCCCAACTAAAGCAATGTCTCCAACTGCTATGCCAGATTTTGATCCTTCATCAATCCTTATGTAATCTGTGCTGTCACTTGTTAAGACATTGCCTATGACATACTCTTTTTCTTTGTTTTTTAGACTTAATTGTGTTTTTAAAATTTCGTTTTCAGCAAGTAACTCCAAAGAAGAAGCGCTTTTTATCTTTTCCTCTATTAATTGCACCTTCAAATCTTCATTCTCCTTTACAATGTCACCAATGTTTACAAAATTATCAAAGTAAGAAGATATCTTGTCCCCCATTTCTTCACCGACTAGAGAAACAGGCCCCATACTGTAGGATATCCCAGATCTAACAAAACCAAGGGTATTCCATTTGTCTAAGAAAAGTAAAATGATCCCAAATAAGATGATAATTATGGTGAAAGCTAGCTCTTTTTTAAAACTACTCTGAGCATTCATTCGCTATATATGTAAGGTTAAACAAGCTCTTCCCAAGATTTTTGTATTCTTTCCAACAGTTCGATATGGTCAAGCATGAGAGCAGTACCTCTAGCCACTGCAGAGAGAGGATCGTCTACTATCTTGACTGGAAGATTTAATTCTTGAGAGAAATATGTGTCAATTCCAGCAATTAGGGCACCACCACCAGCAAGACGAAGTCCCGAAGCAAGCAAATCTTTAAGTAGTTCGGGAGGCGTATCTTCGATGGCATCTTTAACACCATCGCAGATCTGGGAGATGGAGAACATAATTGCTTCCCTAACCTCTATGCTGCTTAATTCAACAGTTCTTGGTAATCCTGTTAAAAGATCTCGACCCTGTACATTCATCTTTGTTTCTTTTCTTTGAGGTACAGCAGAGCCTATGGAAATTTTAACATCCTCAGCACTTCGCTCACCTATTAGTACATTGTATTTTTCTCTAACATAGTTAATTACATCTTGATCCATCTCATCTCCTGCTATTCTCATTGTATTATCTACAACAATATCTCCAAGAGAGAAAACCGCAATATCTGAAGTACCACCACCAATATCTACAATCATGCTGCCAGAAGCATCTTCAACTGGGAGACCAGCACCAATAGCTGCTGCCATTGCCTCTTCAACGATGAATACCTCTCTTGCTCCGGCTGTTTTAGCAGCATCTAGTACAGCTTGTCTCTCGACTTCTGTAACAGATGTTGGAACACCAATAATGACCCTTGGTCTTGGAAGTTTAAAACTTTTACCAAAATATCCATGAGCTCTATGTATAAAGTGATGAATCATTGCTTGAGTGGTATCAAAATCGGAGATAACACCATCTCGCAGTGGTCTAATGGCCGTAATATTTGCTGGGGTTCTTCCAATCATCTGTCTTGCATCTTTTCCTACGGCAAGAACCATCTTGGTTCTCTTATCTATGGCTACAACAGAGGGTTCAGATACAACAATTCCATGATTTCTCATATATACCATGGTATTAGCTGTACCTAAGTCTATTCCAAGATCATAGGTAAAGAATTCTAGTATCGAATTTATCAATTTCATAGCACAATTCTATCACTTAAAAGGATACAAAACGAGTATCTACTATATTAAACAGTAATATGGAAACGTTACTTCTCTTCTAAAGAATCTTTTCTGAGCTTTTTATAACACTTCATACAAACAGAAGCTTTAACTACTGCCCCATCAACCTCTATGTCTACTTTTCTTAGATTAGGTTCAAATATTCTTTTTGACTTTGGTGCTTTGTATCTCCAGCCCACAGAATGTTTGTGTTGGATACGATTACCAGCCATTGTTGTTTTTCCGCAAATGTTGCAAATCTTTGACATAACGGTGGTATTATATTCTAATCTTTGGCATATTGTCAAAGTTTTATAACTGATATAATAGAAAGATGATAACAACAGAAACATTGTATTGGATACTATTCGCTATTCCCTCCATATTAATAGCTTCAACAGTGCATGAATATGCCCATGGATTGGCAGCTTACAAGCTTGGGGATCCTACTGCAAAAGCATATGGAAGACTAACCCTTAATCCAATTAAGCATATTGATCCCATTGGTGCGCTTTCCATGATTCTTTTTAGATTTGGGTGGAGCAAACCCGTGCCAATAAATGAATACAACTTTAAAAACAGAGAGATTGGAACGGCAATTGTTTCTTTTGCTGGTCCTCTTTCCAATCTTCTTTTGGTTGCCATCTTCGGCTCTATTAACTTAATATTCCATCCTCCCCTAGACAGTATCTTTGGTATATTTCTCTTCACTTTTACATTAATCAATATATCTCTTGCCATATTTAACCTAATCCCTATCCCACCTCTTGATGGGCACAAGATAGTAAGAGCATTTCTTCCAGGGAAATTAAGATATTACTGGGAAAAAATGGAAAAGTTCTCATTCCTCTTTATTTTACTATTGATTATACCTTTCTCGCCTATAGGCAAATTTGTTCTAGGAGGGATTTCTACTATCCTAGCACATTTATTAGGCCTTTTTGGGTTCATTTAGGATCCCCCTTATAGGTTCTTTTTTATTTGTTTCAAGTATCCATATAAAGTAAAATATAAGTGCCCTAGTAGGAATATAAGGATTCATAGCTCTATATTCAAGAGCTCGGGATTCCAATTATCGCTTAGCTCCGTGGAGTTAAGTTGAGGAAACCCAACTGTGTTACTGAGCTCTATGACTCCATCTTACTGGGGCGTTTTCCCTTGTATATTGACTATAATACCCATATATATTAAACTTCTCTCAGTTGCCGAAGTAGCTCAGTTGGTCAGAGCAACTGTTTTGTAAACAGTAGGTCGAGAGTTCGAATCTCTCCTTCGGCTCCATGTATGCAGAGGTGGCGGAGCGGTCAAACGCATTGGACTGTAAATCCAACTCCTTCGGGATACACAGGTTC
>CAZOFW010000024.1:0-8388 GCA_964579365.1 uncultured Candidatus Saccharibacteria bacterium | reverse complement strand
TGATATAATCACTGTAATACATAGATCCAGATATCACTGGGGAGTAGTAGAAAGAAAGTAAATATACAAGTAGAATCTACCGTAGGTATACGATACATACACAATGAGTTAAAAATAGGGTGGTACCGCGTACTAAATGTTCGCCCCTTTGGTAATATTAATATATACTGTTAATATTACTGAAGGGGTTTTTTGTTTAAATTAAACACAAAAGAATATGTCTAAAAAGGAAGAACTAAAAAATGTCTCTAACAATATGGACTTTGTGGACATGGAGAAAAAGGTCATGGAGCTTTGGAAAGAGCAAGACATTGAAAAGAAATATATTGAAAAGAACAAAGGAGCTAAAGAAAACTTCTCCTTCATAGACGGACCAATGACTGCAAATAACCCTATGGGAGTACACCATGCATGGGGAAGAACATACAAAGATGTAGTTCAGAGGTACAAAAATATGCAGGGATATGAACAAAGATTTCAAAATGGATTCGACTGCCAAGGACTCTGGGTCGAAGTAGAAGTAGAAAAAGAATTGGGATTTAACAGTAAGAAAGATATTCTAGATTACGGAATGGACAAATTTACAGACTCATGTGTTGCAAGAGTAAACCATTTTGCAGGCGTACAAATTGAACAATCTAAAAGATTAGGTATGTTCATGGATTGGGAGAACAGCTACTACACAATGTCCAAAACCAACAATCTGTATATCTGGTACTTTCTTAAAAAATGCCAAGAGAAAGGATTAATATACAAGAACAAGTCAGCTACTACATGGTGTCCAAGATGTGAGACTGGACTATCTCAACATGAACAGGCAGAGGGATACAAAATGGTAACTGACACATCGGTATATCTACTCTTTAAACTCTCAAACAGAGAAAACGAATATGTACTTGCTTGGACGACTACTCCATGGACTCTTTCTGCAAATGTACTTCTTGCTGTAAATCCAGAATTGGAATATGTAAAAACAAATATAGATGGAAAAACAGTATATCTTGGAGCAGACGCAGCTAAGAGATTGGGATTAAATGCCGTTGAAAGTACAGATGTTAAGAAATTGCTAGGAGAAAAATATGACTCCCTCTATGATTTTGAATCTCAGAAAAACATTGAGCACAAGATAGTGGAATGGGAATTAGTAGATGCGAAGAACGGTTCCGGAGTTGTACATATAGCACCAGGATGTGGACAGGAAGACTATGACTTAGGAAAGGAAATTGGTGCTCCTGCAATATCTCCAATAGATTCTACGGGAACATTCATGGAAGGATACGGAGAATTAACTGGTAAATATGCTCACGATGTCTCAGATATTGTAATTCAATATTTACAAGACAAAGGACTCCTGTTTAAAACAGAAGAATATGAGCATAGCTACCCTCACTGTTGGAGATGTAAAACAAAATGTCTTTTCAAATTAGAAGATAACTGGTTCATAAATGTACAAAAAATTAAAAATGAACTTAAAGAACAGACAGATACTGTTAAGTGGAATCCAGAATTTGTGGGTAAGCGAATGCATGGTTGGTTAGACAGTATGGGAGATTGGATGATTAGTAGAAAAAGATTCTACGGTTTAGCACTACCTTTTTACGAATGTCCTAAATGTAATACATTACATGTTGTGGGAAGCTTAGAGGAATTGAAAGAATTGGCTGTTGAACCATCACTTGTAGATAGTCTAAAGAGTGTTCACAGACCCTGGATAGATGAAGTTAAAATTAAGTGTCCAAGCTGTGGTGAAGAAGTAAGCAGAGTTGCAGATGTAGGAGATTGTTGGTTGGATGCTGGCGTAGTACCATTCTCAACCTTAAACTATTTGGAAGACAAAGCTTACTGGGAGAAATGGTTCCCAGCAGACTTCATAACAGAGATGCTTGAACAGGTAAGACTTTGGTTCTACTCTATGCTTGTTTTTGGTGTTGTACTCGAAGGTAAGATTCCATACAAGGAAGTTTTGGGATATGCCGAGGTGAGGGACGAAAAAAACGAGAGAATGAGTAAAACGAACCCGAATAATATTAAATTTGATGAAGCAGCAGACAAAGCCGGAAGTGATATCGTTAGATGGAACTATGTAACTGCCTCTGTTGGGGGAAATATAAGATTTGGATGGTCCATATTGGATGATGTAAAAAGAAGATTCTACCTACCACTTTGGAACTCTTTTAACTACCTTTTGACATACTCTAAATTGCAGAATTTTGACTACACCAAGTTCGACATCTCCAGAGTAGATAATGTAATGGACAAATGGATTGTTGCAAGATTACACAAGCTTGTAAATGAGGTGATTGAATATATGGATAGCTACAATATTGCTTCATCCTCAAGAGGAATAGAAGAGTTTGTTAAAGATCTCTCTCAATGGTATATCCGAAGAGGAAGAGTTAGATTTAAAAATGGAGATGAAAATGCCCTTGGTACTCTACATTATGTTCTTTTAGAATTAAGTAAGCTTCTTGCACCATTTATACCATTCATATCTGAAGTAATATATCTCAACCTTGGTGGAGAAAAAGAGTCTGTACATCTTGAAGAGTATTTCGATTCTAAGAAGACAGAAGTAGATGAAGATGTCTTGAAGAAAATGAATCTTGCAAGAGAGATATGTTCAAATGGTTTGAAAGTAAGAGAAGATGCAAAACTAAATCTTAGACAACCACTATCGCAGGCATATATTGCTATTGATGATAACGAGATAATGGGAATTGTAGGAGAAGAATTAAATGTAAAAGATATATCTTACTCTCAAGAACAACCAACTGGTGAATGTATTAAATCCTTTGGAAGTGGTGAGAAACAAGTATCTCTAAACACAGTGCTGTCAGATGACCTTAAAAAGGAGGGTATGTTAAATGATTTCCTTCGAAAGTACAGAGATATTCGAAAAAAGGAAGGTCTAAAGATAAATGATACAGTGTCTTTGATTCTCTATACGGAAAGTGAACTTCTAAAGAAAGTTGTAGATGGATGTGGGAAAGCAGTTCTTCAGGTAAGCGATATCCAACTTGTAGATGATATATCTAAAACGGAAAACCAATTTAAAGTTGGAGATGTTCAGGTAGGATTAACAGTTAATCCTTCACAACATCAACTTTAATATCTGTTGCTTTGGAGAAAGTTTTTGAAGCATTTTCTAGTGTAGTATCTGTTGCTAGAGCAAGCTCTCCTACAATATTTTTAACTGCTTCTTCTAGCTGTTTTTCAATACTGATAGGGATTAATCTTCCCTCTTTTTCTCTTGTCTTTTTAACATAGTTACAGTACTGAATAATCTCAACAGAAGCATTAATATCTGAACTTCCCTCTAAATCTTTAAAGATATTTAACATAACGTTAAAATCTTTAACCTTAGGATTTTTAGAAGCATTTTTCTTTAACTCTTTCATAGCATCTTTAATCTTTGCTAAAGAAAGAATCTCTCTTATACCAAGACTATCGATATTGTCTACTGGGGTGGATATACTCAATGGGTTTGTAACAAACTCAAATTCAAAATATTTCTTTATCTCTCCATTAAACTCAATCTCTTTTTCAGCTTTTACCTTTGCGGCACCATGTGATGGATAGAAAACTTTTGAACCTATTTTTAACTCCATGAGGATATTTAAGTAATGTTAATACTGTATTATACCATGAAAGTGGTATACTTTCCCTATGAATGTTACCGTTATTGGAGGAGGGACAGGCTCTACTGTAGTACTCGAAGGATTAAAAGAATACCGCGATTTAAATCTCTCAGTTATCGTTGGTATGATGGACGATGGAGGTAGTAACGCTGTTGTTAGGGATGAGTTTGGACTTTTACCTCTAAGTGATGTGAGAAAATCCATAGTTGCCCTTGCAGACAGTGGGAACAATGACATGTTGAGGAAGCTTTTCACATACCGTTTTTCAGAAGGAGAAAATATTAAAGGACATACAATGGGGAACCTTCTGATGATTGCTATGACAGAAATTCTTGGCAGTGAAGTAGAAGCTATTGAAATGTTTAAGGTTATGTTTAATATCCGAGGAAATATTTATCCAGTAACTTTGGATGATGTAAGGCTTGTAGCAGAATATGGTGATGGAAGTAAGGTAGTGGGGGAGCATCTGATAGATGAGATGAAGGAAGATAAGAAAATTGGTAGTTTCTATTTAGATGCTAAAGCACGAATATATCCAGAGGCAAGAAAGTGTATCGAAGAATCTGAATATATTATCCTTGGTCCTGGAGATTTGTTTACGACAATGCTTCCGAACCTTTTGGTTGATGGTGTTGCCAACTCCTTGAGGAAAAGCAAGGGGAAGATAATCTATATCTCTAACCTAATGACAAAGGTTGGTCAAACAAGACATAGAACACATAAACAAATCATGGAGCTAATTGAAGGGTATATTGATAGAAAAATAGATTATATAATGATAAATAACGGAAGAATTCCAGAAGAAGCTTTCAAGAGATATGTGGCAGATGGTGAGAGTTTAATTGTGGATGATTTGAAAGAAGTTAAGGATCAAAAGATTATATACACAGATTTAGTCGCCAATGATGTCATCAAGAAAGACAAAGGAGACAAGCTTCAAAGGAGTTTAATAAGGCATGATTCTAAGAAATTAGCCAGAGAGCTATACAAGATATTTAACGATTCTTCATTTAGAAGATTTTTAAAACGAGTTCTTTCCCAATATATAGACTAGCTTATCCTTTGCTTCTTCTCTTGTTTCGATTACAAAATTATTTCTTTTCAGAATATCTTTTATAATCTCGATATCTTGCTTCTCTGTCGGATGGAATTCAATTATGATATTTCTAATATCTCTAATTTTTCCACTCTCATCCAGTTCTTCAATAATCTCCTGTTCTGTACCCTCAACATCCATTTTGAGAAGATCAACGGAATTAGTTATATATTTACTTAAGGGTTCTGTTATAACTTCGATGCCAATACTCTTCTGGCTACCATCCCATGCATCTTTAGAAAAACTCGCAGTTGAAAATCCTCCGTTAGTGGAATCAATAAATAACGTTCTCTTAGAAGTTGTTTTGCCTAATGCTATATTGTGAAGAGTAACGTTATGGATATTGTTGTAGTAGGTGTTCTCTTCAAGAAGAGGGAATATGTTTGGATTTGGCTCGAAAGCCGTTATTCTTGCTAAGGGATATTTCTGGTTGAAAAAGATAGTTGCTAACCCAATGTGTGCACCTACATCAAATATAACAGGCGTAGTTTTACCCAAGTCGATATCGTAGACTTTCTTATTGAAGATTTCGTTAAGAAGAATATTTAATTCCTCTTTGTTGAAGTATGTGAGTAAATATCTGTCAAATTTGGCAACCTTAGGTTCCATATCTAATTATATATCAAAGCTTACTGTTTAGATATTTCGTTCATAACATACTGAACCTTCTTTGCCCAGTTATCTGCACTTGGAGGACAGTAAGACTTGGAGATCAATTTTGGTGTAGTTAATCCCTTACTGTAGTATTTACCAAGACCTTTAGATACGGCATAGATACCCTCTTTCCAGTTTGCAAAACCACTTTTACCCCATCCCCATGCATTGTAAGGTCTGAATGTGGTTTTACCACCACCAGACTCAATAATGGAGATAGCAGCAACAAGTCTGTAGTCGATTTTGTATTTATCTGCAGCATCAACAAAGTCTTGTGCATATTTAGCAAGAGGTGAATTTCTTTTAGAAAGGTATTTCTTAATCTGTGTTACTCTTTTATCTACAACCTTTTGGGTAGGTACAGATTCAATTTGTACGCTTTCATTTATATTTTCTTCATTTGTAGGAATTACTGTATTTTGTGTAGCTTGTGCTATCTGTGTAGGTATTCTGTCATCTATAGTTTTGAATATAAAGCCTACGAAAAGTAGACCAGATAGAATGGCCACAGCAGTTCTTCCTTTTAATAGCAGTTTTTTCATAATTAGTGTTTTTAAAGTTAAAACGCCATTATTACAACAGATATTATACCATAATCGGCCTATAGTATCCATTAACAACGAATCTGTAAATTTGTGATAAACTGATACGTATGCAAACGCTTCGAATGACTGAGAGAGTTGAAAAGAAAAGAGTTAACGTAAAAAAGAGCGTTAGACTGGCCTTTATACTCTTCTTATTAATATTCCTTCCATATATTTACTTCTCCAATATGAAGACATTGAATATGCTCATATTCACTCGTCAAGTTAAGGTTGTTTACAATACATTCACCGTTTCTTTTGAAGAGGATATTCCTACAGAGTATGTGGAGTTAGTAAAAGAGAAATTGGGTAGTATTGCTTTCAATGAAAAGAAGAGATTTGAATTTGTAGATAGTAAGGCGGACATAGTGATCTCAGATACCCTCTCTGAGGGCTCTGTAGATGTATTTAAGAAGGATTTAATCCCAGTTGGTCATACATATTCCTTGGTATATGAAATTGCAGAGAAGAATGTAAAAAACTACAACTTGTATATCTTGGATACTCAGTATACTGGGTATATTAAGGCGCAGTATGGGGTTGAACCAAAGGTAGCGAAGGATGTTGCTGAATTGATTAGTACATTGAAAAAATCTGATAGTAATATTGGTCTTGTTGAGTTTAAAGATCTTAGTTCTTCTCTCAAGGTTTTGAGTGTAGATGGAAACTACTATCTCGATGATAATGTGGGTTCTGTTCCCATAAGGTTTTATGCCACTATGGATAACCAGGAGGATTCGTTCATCCTTGCTGTTATGAAGGGGAATCTTGCTTCGTATGGTGACGATTGGAGTAAGGAGAGTTTAGCAAAGATTAATATGGCTGGTGTTGTGGCAATATCTAGGGCTTTGGCATACAAGATAGATAGTTTGAAGAATTACGACTATCCTGCTGAGAAATTAGGCAGTTTTCTTGCAGATGCAGATCTTACACATATATCCAATGAGGTGTCCTTTTCAGATACTTGTAAGGTTTACTCTGGTATGAGGTTTTGTTCAAATACTAAGTATTTTGAAACGCTAACCGCAAGTGGTGTAGATATTGTTGAATTAACTGGAAACCATAACAATGACTTTGGGAGTAGTAATAATGCAAAGAGTATACAGATGTACAAGGATGCGGGTATGAGGTATTTTGGTGGTGGTTTAAACAAGGATGATGCATCTAAGATTTTGTATGAGGAGATTAAGGGTACAAAGATAGCGTTTCTTGGTTACAACTACTATGACAGTATGTTAAAGACTGGTGCTATTGCATGGGGTAGTACTGCAGGAGCAAATTCATACACGGAAGCAAAGATGAAAGAGAACATTGAGGAGGCTAGAGAGAATGCAGATATTGTCATTGTAGATTTTCAATTTCAGGAGTGTTACAGCTATCCTAGCTCAGATGTAGTGTATCCAATCTGTTACAAGCCTCTTAGTTCTCCAGACCAAAAGGGTACGTTTAGAAAGGCCATTGATTTTGGTGCAGATATAGTTATTGGTACACAGGCTCATCAGCCACAGACATATGAGGTGTATGGTGATGGGATAATATATTATGGTTTGGGTAATTTGTATTTTGACCAGAAGCATTGGATAGGGACAAGGCAGGCTATGATACTTACTCATTATTTCTATGATGGGAAGCATGTTCAAACGAAATTGACTCCAATATATATGGATAATTCACTACAGCCAGAATTTGCTACTAAGTCGGAAGCAGATCAACTGTTGAAGTCTTTAAAGCAGGCTAGATAGGTGGTGCTAGGAGACAGAGCCATATATATATATGAAAATGGTGACTCTGTCCCCCTGTCTTGCTAAATGTTATCCACGAGCATGAGCTTTAATCCTTCTACGAACTGTTCTTTGCTTTGATCTTTTCCGAAGAAATAGAGGTTATATTCTTTCCCGTTTTCCACTGCTTCAATAACAATTTCGAATTCATTTAATAGCTTGTTGTTGAGAATGAATTCAATTACTTCATTGACATCTTTCTTCGTGTTTACTTCGCAGAAATATTTGCCATGCGCCTGGACGGGATTCTCTTTGCTTCGGATTGGAACAACAGACATCTTCATTGCTTCTCCTCCTTTTTGAATGGGTGATTAAAGATGTTTCTGGGCTTCATCAAAAAGTTTTTTGATGAAATTAATCAACGAATCTCCGCGATGATAAACAAATTCTTTGCTTACACCGTTCGGTAGAGTAATTGTGACATCCATCCTGTTTAAACCCTTAGACCATGTCATAAGAGTTATATGGAGAATAGCGTCTTCAGCTTCGTTGATATTTGTGACTGTTCGGTATTCTTTGAAAGACGGTTCTGTTGTAAATATCATTTTTCCCCTCCTTAAGGGTTATGAAAGAACTGGACAATAAAACAAGACTGTCAATTATACAGCCTATAGAGATTGATTATCAACAGGATA
>CAZOFW010000023.1:1849-9007 GCA_964579365.1 uncultured Candidatus Saccharibacteria bacterium | reverse complement strand
ATGGTAATGACTCCTCCTAGAAGCTTGTGGGACAATGAGCTGAATGTAAGAGGTTCGAAGCTTAGATGGCTCTACAGACCCCTCTCAAGGGTATTAAACACACGACTTAGAATATGGGATTGGAGTATATCTAGAAGAGTAGATTACTGGACTGCAAATTCCAAATATGTCGCCCAAAAGATAAAGAAAACATACGGCAAAGATGCCACCGTAATATATCCAGGAATAATCAAAGAAGAATTTGTAAAAGTAGATGTAAGAAAAAAATACTCTCTTCCTAAAAATTTTGTATTAGTAGTTTCAAGGCTCTACGATTACAAAAGGATAGATTGGGCTATCCATGCATGTAAAGAAACCAATAGCAATCTAGTCATAATTGGAGAAGGACCAGATTTAAAATATTTAAAAAAGATTGCAAAGAAAGATAAAAGAATTACTTTTCTTGGGTTCATACCAGATCCAGAAAGAGATTCTTTCTTCAAAGAAGCAGAGGTATTACTCTTCTGTGGAGTGGAAGACTTTGGATTGGTACCTGTTGAAGCAATGTCACATGGTACACCAGTCTTGGCATATAAAGAGGGAGGAGTATTAGAAACTGTAAAAGAGGGAATTACAGGAGAATTCTTTAAAAACGAGAAAGAATTATCTAATTTACTTAAGAATTTTAACAAAAGAGGATATAATGAACAAAATATAATCTCTCAAGCAGAGAAATTTACAGAAACGAAGTTCTTAAATAATCTTGAACAATTCCTAATAAATGTCTCCAAGGAAGAAAAAAAGAAATATCCCAGAAGAAACTCTTAAGGTAGCAGTAGTTGCAGAGCCACTTTTTAAGCATGGTGGTGCAGAGGTACACCTTAGATACATCATCAAAGCATTTCCAAATTGTGAAGTATATACAGCATACTACGACAAGAAGTTTGTTAAAGAATTTTTTGGGGATATTAAAATACATCACTCATTCATGCAGTACCTTCCAAAGAAATTTGAACTTAGACAGCTATATCTTCTCTTCCAGCCATGGGCTTACAGAAGTTTTAAGCTTAAGGGATACCAAGCCATAGTTTCTCTCTCCATCGCTTTTGCTAAGTTTGCACATGCTAAAGGTGTTAAACATGTAGATCTTTGTATGACTCCGCCTAAATTTTTCTGGGAGAAAGAAGGAAGAAGTATTAGAAACGAGAATCAGTTTAAAGGAATAAATAAATTTCTTTTTAAATTCTACAGCTTCTTCATGGATACGTTCCTAGAAAAGCTCTGGCAGAAATGGGATAAACAAGCTGCGCAGAAATGTGACAAAATAGGGGCTAACTCTAAAGTGGTACAAAAAAGAATTAAAAAATATTACGGACTAGAATCTGATGTTATATATCCTCCAGTAGAAGTTAAGATGATACAGTCGTACAAAAAAATGAACAGAAAAGAGAATTGGTTTCTGTATATGGGTAGAGTTGAAACTTACAAGGGAGTAGATTTAGCAATTAAAGCATGTGTTATGGCAGATGTCCCTCTCAAAATTGGTGGAACAGGGGATCATCTAGAACAGATGCAGGAATTAGTTAAAGAAATGAATGCAAAGGGTTTAATTAAATTCTTGGGATATATCTCTGACGATGAAAAGATTAATCTGTTATCTAGGAGTAGAGCCTTAATCTTTCCTGTAAGAAATGAAGATTTTGGAATAATCCCTGTAGAGGCAAATGCTGCTGGAACACCCGTAATTGCATACAGAGAGGGTGGAGTTTTGGAAACAATATCTGAAGACAATCCAAAAACAGGAATCTTTTTTGACAAATATGATGTTGAAACTCTTGCTGAGATTATAAAGAACTTCCAAGATTCATCATATGACCCAGATAATTGCAGAAAACAGGCAGACAATTTTGCTGCAGAGATCTTTATGTACAAACTAAGAAATTATGTTAAAGAGTAGTATAAAAAGAATCTTTGATATCTTGTTTTCTCTAATCATATTAATTCTGTTTTCTCCACTTCTACTTCTTTGTACTCTAGTAATCTATCTTACTGACAGGAAAGAAATATTTGTTAAAGAACCTCTTCGTCTTGGAAGAAAAGGAGAATTTAAGATGTATAAATTTAGAAGCATGATTCCTAATGCACATAACGAAATTGAAAAAAATCCAAGATACAAAAATTTAAAAAAGAAATGGCAAGAAAAAGATGGTAAATTGAGACTTTCAGAAGATCCAAGAGTAACATGGATTGGGAAAATCATTAGGAAAACGGATATAGATGAACTACCACAGTTTCTTAATGTTCTTAAGGGAGATATGTCTGTAGTTGGACCAAGGCCTATGTATCAAGAGGAGGTGGATAGATATCTAAAGGAATATCCAGATGGAAAGAAGCATATTAGGCAGATTTTAAAGATTCGTCCTGGAATTACAGGTATATGGCAAGTATCTGGAAGAAATGAGATATCTTTTGAAAAAAGAATTCTACTGGACACAAAATATTCTAAAAATATTAATCTTTTGGGAGATTTGAAAATTCTTCTAAAGACGCCATATGTAGTTTTAACAAGAAAGGGGGCATATGAATAGAGATACAATTACAGTTATAAAATCTATCAATTACTCCGAAGCAGATAAGATACTGACTGTGTTTGGAAGAGAATTTGGTAAATTCTCCCTCTTTGCAAAAGGAATAAGGAAAATAAATAGCAAGAACAGGGGGAATATGCAAACTCTTTGTACTAGTGATATCTCCTTCTACCAAGGGAAAGGTATGCCTGTATTAACAGAATCTGTCCTCATAAGAAGTTTAGACATGGATAAACTTCAAGTCAAAAATATTGAGAGAGTACTTTTCATACTAAATAAATTTTTGCAAGAGTATGATCCATATCCAAGTATCTTTGATGGATTACAATCTCTTCTAAAAAGAGAGGGAGATTTGGAAGCTACAAACAAGTTGAGAATTAAGATACTAAAGGATATGGGATTTCTCTCAGATTTCTCCTCTTGTTCTATCTGTGGGAGTAGAGAAAACCTCAAATATTTAGATACTACAAGTTTTGCTCTGGTATGCAAAAACTGTTACAGTAAAGGTAACGGAAAACCTTTGGGTGAGGGTCCGTATTCATCTAAAATACTTACTGATGCACTAGATCGGTATGTGAGGAGAATAGTAGAAGAAATATAATGAATATAAAAACTGCCTTAAAATTCTTGCTTACTGTCTTTTGTCTTTTTGTACCTTTTGGTTTTGTAAAAGCAACGGATCTTCCTGAGCAAGATTTTGGTGTAACTGTAAATGCTAGTATCAATGTAGATCTGTATTCACAGTTAGATATTAATCCAATAGTCGTAGAGATTAAGGAGAGTTCTCAAGTAACCTTAGATATCGTAGATAGTCTTGGTAATCCAAGAGCAAATAGAAATATACAGATATATATAAATGGCCCTTCCCTTGGAGTTACAATAACTCAACCACCTCTGACAGATCTTCTTGGACATACTGTTGGTTCTGTAAAATCCTCCATTCCAGGTTCTTACGAAGTGTGTGCGAGAGATGTAACTGACCCACTACATATTAATATCCTAGATTGTGAGGTGTTGTATGTAACTCCTGTTGCTGTTCCAGCAATCTTTGCGGAACCCCCATACAATATTGGTGGCAAGAATACCATTATGTGGAGTACTGCAGGAAGTGGGCCATACACATACTATGCTCAGGTTAGTACGAAAGCAGATTTCTCTACTGTGGTAAGTAATAGCGGTTGGATTGGTGCAATGGGATATGAATTTACTAATCTTCAGAATGGTCAGATATATTTTTACAGAGTAAAAGCAAAAAATACATCTGGAGGAGAGAGTGCTTGGTCAAATACCGTTTTCTCGGTACAAGATTCAGAGAAACCATACATAACACTTCTGAGTGTTAGTGGTCTTGGAAGCAATACAGTAGAGGATTGGAATCCAGAAGATACTTTAATTATTCGTTTGAGAGTAAAAGATAATATATCTGTTGTAAGTAAGAGTTTCTGGTGTGTACTAAGTGACGATTCTCCAGATAATTGTGTAGATACAGAAACTAGTGTTGGAGATATCTGGGAAGTAAGAATTAAGCTTGGAGATTTGGAGCAAGATAGTAATGGATATCTGCTAGAGGAATATACATTCTGTGCGGAGGCTGTGGATTCGGTTGGTAATGTAAGAAGAATCTGTAATATTAATCTCTATGTACTACATACTGAGGGTCCAATTCCTCCTAAGAAGACTCCAATAGATAAGGTTGTAGATAAAGCAAAGGAGATAATAGACAATACAATTGGAAAGATAGAGATAGAGGATTTGCAAGATATCACTGTTACAACTGTAGCTACGAATATTACCATTGGAATAGGAATCTTAATTGGGAGTTTCAATTCCATCCCATACTTCATAATTCAATTCATTCTAAGTCTTTTGAGTATTCTGGGTTTCAGAAAGAAGGGTCATCCTGTTGGTTATGTGTATGATTCTGTTACAAAGGAACCAATCTCTCAGGCCATTGTAAGAGTATTTAATGTAAATGGAATTTTGGTATGGACAGATGTAACAGACAGTAATGGGTATTTTAGGGGAACACATTTAAACAAGGGGACATATTCCATAAAGGTAACTGCAAGGGATTATACATTCCCATCTAAGATAGTGTTTGGAAAAGAGGATTTCCCATTGGAGAATGTATATCATGGAAAGGAATTTTCAATTCGTGATGAAGAGATACCAAACTTCTCAATTCCAATGGATAGGGTAGAGTATGGCGCATTTAGAATATTTTTTGAGAAGACAATTTCCCAGAGTAAATTTGTTTGGAAGAGTTTGCATGTTATTCTTTTTGTTGTTGGTTTACTGTTCTCACTTTATGCATTGTATACGTCAAGAATATGGTTTAACTACCTAATAGTTGGAATATATATTCCTGCTCTTGTTTTGTTAGTTGTTTCTTTGTTTGGAAGGAAGGGTAAGTACGGTATTGTAAGAAATACAAAGAAGAAACGATTAGAGGGAGTAATAGTTGGTCTTAAGGAGAAAGAGTTTGGAAAGTTAGTATCTAAGAGGGTTACAGATCATCTAGGAAGATACAGGTTCGTAGTAAATAGAGGAGAGTATGCCATAGAGATATTGAATAATGGTATTGCCATAGAGAACTATGTTGGTTTGGATAGTATTAAGGTAAAAGACAATACTGTTATAGCCAAGGATCTTGTTGTAAAGAGAATTGTAGAGAATGGTAACGAAGAGGAACTTGAGGAAGTACCAGAACCACTTTCTGAGCTGTAATATATTGAGAAATGGTAGATATAGTGGTATTATTCTTCAGTCCTTTTTAGGGCGTATAGCTCAATTGGTAGAGCAAGCGGCTCTTAACCGCTAGGTTCAGGGTTCGAGCCCCTGTACGCTCACTGCATGGAGTAAAGGTGGTTCAACATTAATTGAAAACTGCGAGATGCTTTGTATTACACATAATCGAGCAAAAGGTAATCGATGAATAAGAATGTCAAAGAAAGTGTTACTTGGTTAATTAATAATTGTATTGAACATATTAAAAATCCTTCGGCGGCGGAATTTAAGAAGAAGAACCCTCTTTGGTTTAAAAGAGCTCACGTCCAGAATAAAAAGTATGTGAACAAAAAAATTTCAGTTATAAAATCATGGAACAAGGAGCTCTATCCATATATAAAGTATATTAAAAAATCTGTACCTGATATTACAAGTCAGACTACCATTTGTGCAGTTTATTTACTGCTTGAGTATAACCAAAAGCTTTGGCAATCTTTTATTCATTTAGCTCGAAAGGGGCACTATTCTGCAGGTATGACAAATTTACGGTCGATAAATGAAGTATCTACTCTTATTCAGCATTTTACGTTCGAATATAAGAGTGGGAAAAATACTGACCTGAAGAAATGGTTTTCTGGAGAAATAATTCCACATAGGAATGGGAGAAAATCTATTAATGAATTTTTAAACAGACATATTATTTCTGAAGTAGAAAAAGGGGGAGTAGATATTGAAAAGTTACAATCGGAAATATACCAGATAGAATCACTAACTCCTCACTCGTCTTACGTTGCAATGTTAGAGATTATAAGTCCTTTTACTAAAGATATCGACTTTACCAAAAGAACGGATTATTTTAGAATGCAAAGATCTATGAATTTTGCTCTAGGTACATTAGGAGACTATAATACTGCAATGCAAGTTGTTTTTTTGTTTCTTTGTCCAGACCTTAATAAATATTCTGAATTAAGGCTTATAAACGAGAAGTATAATCCCAATTTAATAGACTTAGATTTTGCCGAGGAATATTTTAACTTTCTAAGAAACAGATCTGGGCCAGAGTAATACCAATAATCGTTTTTAAGCATTTTATCCAGGAATTATAATAATTTTATAATAAGCTCTAATTAGTTTAAGTTAATAATAAGGGGTTGTATATAAAACCAAGTAGAATAATTTAAAAAAGTCTTAGCAGGACCTGAATTATGGCTATTTATTATACTTCTATATTAACTCGGTTATTGTAATAAAGATCTTCAAAAGGTTCGACATCCATTCCTGTACGCTCATTTCGTTTGTTTACTTCCTACTACTATTCTCAGTGGATTCATATATATCATGTACTTTTTGAAAGGTATCAGTAGGCTAGAGTATAGCTTCTGGTTAGGTATTAATATATGTTTAAGCTTCTCTATCTTATCCAAATATTCAATCAAACACCTGTAATCTCCATCCCCTGCAACAATTATTGCCTTATCGTAATTTGGAAGCTCAATCATAGTTTGTAATACAAGCTCAGCATCCACATTACCCTTTACAGTTGTTTTACCCTTTGTATCTGTATGTGAGATTGTAGGCTTAAAGATTAAGGAATATCCTAATTTTTTCAGATCATCATACATCTTCTCATTATCCTTCATGTATCCTACAAAGAGGAAAAGCTTCTCAACATGATACTTACTTTCTAGATATGTTTTGAATTTTTCAAAATCTATTCTCCAACCCTTGTACTTACGCATAGGAAGATCAGTAAGAAGTCCCTGATACAGATTATTACTATCTATGAAAGCATAGATAATTTCTTTTTTGTTTTGTTCTTCATTCATACTAAATGTTAACCTTTTTAAGATGTAGTTACAATGTT
>CAZOFW010000023.1:0-1749 GCA_964579365.1 uncultured Candidatus Saccharibacteria bacterium | reverse complement strand
GAATTGTAATTAATTATTTCCATCTCTAAGTCTTCCATCGTTACATTTGAATCCTGTATTTCTCGACTTCTTATTTCCTGTAATTTAAAACCTCTCTCCTCAATCTCCTTTTCCGCTATCTGTCTTAAGTTTGTTTTCTTGTTTCCTGCCACTATCTCTTCAGAGGGTATATCTCTAATTATTCTCGAAAGCCTACAGTATCTTGGAGTTGAAGGCATAACGCTGACAAGCACTTCAAGTAATTCGTCTTCAGTATATGGTTCGTACATTTTCTTTTTGTAGAGATTGTACAGATATGTATTTGGTACGATAGAGGTAGGATATATCTTTAATTCATCAGGAGAGAATGCAGGTTTCCAAAGTTTTTTGTAATCCGCAATATCTGAATCTACCGTAGCTTTGTAAAGACTTGGCATCCAATGTCCATGTATTTTAAATCCAGCGAGTCTTAAAAGACGTATGGCTTTCTTAACATCTTTAACCTTTCTTCCAATATTGTTTGCTTTAAGTATTTTGTTGTTTAGAGATTGAATCCCAATTTGTACTTTTGTTGCTCCAAGTTTTCTAAGATGTATGACTTCTTCCTCTGTAATTAAATCTGGTCTTGTTTCAAGTACTAATCCGACATTTCTGCAGTATGCTGTTTCGTTGCGAAGATGTTCTTTCTCAAGATTAAAAAAAGATATTTCAGATTCGTAATCTTCTTTTGGAGATATGTATTCTGTACTGTCCTCTGTTACATCGTTCATGGCTTTGTAGCACTGTGTAACAAACCAAAGTTGGTAATCTTGAGTATATGCACTCCAGCTTCCTCCAAGAACAAGGAGTTCAACTTTTTCAATGTTGTGTCCAATGTTCTTTAAGGCAAGTAGTCTGTTGTAGACCTGGGCATAGGGGTCGAAATGATTTGTTAGAGCTCTTTGTGCACCCGGTTCAGAAGATATGTAACTTTTGGGCATATTTGGATCATTTGGACAGAAGATACATCTTCCTGGACATGGAAAGGGTTTGGTTAGAACTGTAACAGTAGCAACACCAGAGTTTGTTCTTGTTGGTTTTAATCTAATTCTTTCTTCAATTTTTTTGTCTTGCAGATTTAATTCTTTAAGTGCATATACCAATTCATCGTGACGGAAGAGTTTCTTCCCATCTTTGGGATATTTACGAAGTATTTTGTTAAGAGAATCTTTCTTCCAAATTTCTTGGAGTTTAATCTCTTTAAATATTTCTGAAAGGATATCTTTGTATTTATCTGGTTGAAATATCTCCATATGGTTACAGTTTTAAAAGTTCATCTATATCCTGTTTTGACTGTCTAGAGAACCCAGAAGAATCTTCTATACTGTTTTCTAGTAATTCTCCTCCATTCTTTAAAAACTCTTTCATCTTCTGAAAATCTTTTTGTAACACCTCTCTAAGATTGGGATTGTAAAGTGCTGCTGCTGGATGGTACATAGGGAAAATTGGAATACCACTTGGATGAGCGTAAGGATTGCCATGAGCAGCTGTAATTGCAGTATCCGGAACAAATCTTGTTAGAGCATGTCTTCCAAGTGGAACTATGACTTTGGGTTGGATGAATATTAGCTCGGCATTGAGCCAAACTCTACAACTGTCTTTTTCAATATCCGTTGGATCTCTGTTCTCGGGAGGTCTGTATTTAACAGTGTTGGAAACATACACATCGTCTCTTGTAAAACCAATTCCTTTGAGTAGTTGGTCTAGAAATTTTCCTGCTGCACCTACAAA
>CAZOFW010000022.1:3870-9160 GCA_964579365.1 uncultured Candidatus Saccharibacteria bacterium | reverse complement strand
AATAAAACAAGACTGTCAATTATACAGCCTATAGAGATTGATTATCAACAGGATATTTATCTCTGTCTCTTAGATATGAAGTAGTAGTAGAGTATTTCCAATATTCCACTAGTATTAAGTACCATCATTATTATGTACCATGTCTTGTCATCACTTTTTGCTGCTTTCCATAGTGCTAATCCTTTCCAAACGATTGACCATACTGCAAGTATGATAAGGCCTACTATTAAGATTGGTCTTTGAATTAATTCTGTGTAGTTCATATAGATATTGATAATGATATTAACAATATATGATAGCAGAAAAAGAAAAAAAGTTGTACAAAAGGTAGGGTAGGAAGTAAAATAAGTCTATGGGTTTTGAAAAAGAAGATATACAAGAAAAATACAATTGTGTAGTCAATGAAGAAAGAGCAATAGAAGTAATATCTGCTGCTTTACACGAATATGAAAGTGGAGAACTTGGATTTTTCGATGGAAAGAATCAAGTAGAGGAAGAGTATGTAAATTTCTTAATTGAACAGGGAGAGAGTGAGAAGTTTATAATAAATGCACTTTTCCTTCTTACAACAGTAACCTTTGGCTCAAGTAGCTCGGTATTCTTTAACAGGCTTTCCAAAGATCCAGAAGTATATAAAAAATATCGTTGGTTGTTTGTTCCATCTGAAGTTGTAGAAAGCAAGTTTATTGTTTCTGAAGATGAAAAGGAGGATATTAACAATGAAGAAGGTGGAGTAATTGAATTTAATAAAGCATGGAAAGAGTATCTTCGTCCAATGGGTCGCCAAGGAGCTAGTATGCATGGTTGGTATCATAACTGTTCTGTCCTTTGTGAGGCATATAATGGAAATGTTATTGAATTCTTAAAAAAACATAACAATGATTCGCAGATAATACGAGATGTTCTGCAAGTTAGCATAGGAGCAAAGAGTGAGCAAAAAGAATTTCGAAGGTTGGGACCTAAGCTTACACCTCTTTTTCTACAATGGGTGGGAAGGTACAAGCTTCATGATTTAGTGAATCTCGAGGATTTTGGTCTTCCAGTCGATTTTCAATTATGTCGTATAGCTGTACAAACAGGTATCATTGAAATTGATGATGATATATACAGGGCAGATTTAGCATACAAGATTTTCCTTCCCCTGGTGTCTAAGTTATGCAAGGAATTCAATTGGGAACCGAGACTTGTTTCAGAGGCTTTATGGGTGATTGGGAGTATGGGTTGTACCAAGGATCAAAGAGCAATTGCACCATACTATACTTGTCCTCTTAAACCTCATTGTAATGGAGTGTTACACAAGCTAGATAAGGATTATTGGAAATTTTCAAATATGGAAAAGATTGGGAAAAAGTTTAGGCGTTGGGAACAGGATAGACTTTTGTAAAGCAAGAGGCTAGTATATATAATTTAACATTATAAGACATACCACTAACTTGTATTCTAGAAAATATGACTGAACCAAATGTTCTCGAAAATATCCCAATTGAAAAAGAGAGACAGGTAGAAACTCTGGGGGATTTTTTAAAGACTGGAGAATCTGGGAAATTAGAATTTGCAACATTTGATGTCCCGGTAGAAATGATTTTTCTAGCGGAAAATATTCGTCCATTTGATGAGAAGTTTATTGATACTTTAGCTTGGAGCATAATAGAAATTGGTCAAAGACAACCAGGCACAGGAGATGTTGTATTAATTGAAGGGAGCCCACCTATTAGATGCGTAGCTGGGCAACATAGGTATAAGGCAACAGTGAAAGCGAAAGAATGGGGGTATGATAAGCGCTACAAGATAAATCTTGCAAACAGAGAATTAAATCCATATGAGATTTTAAAAATTCAGATGGCGGAAAATTTACAGAATAAAATGACTTCCGCACAAGAGGCTCAGGTAATAAATGGTCTCTGGCAAATGATGAAAGCATTAAGAGATTGCGAAGGAGAGAAATTGTCGGTTACTGAATTTGCAAGAAGTGCAAGTCGAAGTCCAGATACTGTGCGTGACGCAATTAAGTATGTTGAAGGGGTATCCCCAATTGTTCAGAAATTAGTGGACGAGAAAATTCTTCCATATACCGTATCATTACTTCTAACAGAGGTTCCGAATATAATAAGAGGACGAGATAGAGGCAAAGGACCTATCTTAGAGGATATATATAGGGAGCAACTTTGTTTAGCACAGAAGTTTGTTACAATGAACTTTACCTTCGACAAGGCAAAGAAATATATTGAGCAATTAAAGCAAGAAAATAATTTCGCCGGACCATTATTTGGTGATGATTGGCAGAAGATGGAGGTTGTCTCTCATATGATAGCGATAAGAGATGAATCGGACAAGAAGGGTCGGGAGGCCACTGGTTGGTTTGTAAAAATAGTAAGAATGGTTCAATTATTACCAGATACTTCTAAAGCAGAATTCTCTGAAGCTATCCAAAAAGCTATGTCTGAACTTGGTATGTCCAGAGATCAGTTTGAAGAGAAATTAAAACCATTGGTTACAGAAAAACAATTGATTGGGTTGTTTGGGAAAAGAGATGTCTTTTCTAAGATATAATCTACCATAAAAAGTATATACTTCTGGTTATATTTCTTTCTCCATTGTAATTGTCTTCTCCGATTCTCTGTTTAATGTATCACAAAATTCTCTGTAAAAATCTACAGGACAATAGCCATATGGTATTCCTAGAACAACAAGTATCTTCTCGTCATTGGTTGAGCTCAGTTGTAATTCTTTCAGTACTTCACTACAAGGGTCAATCTCAATGTGTATTTCTGGGAATTTTTCATTAATCATTTGCGAGATCTTTAGGGCTTGGTCTAATGGCATGTAACAGGGTCTAGGATATGTAGTGTCTGATATATTTGATATGGTGTAAAAAGTATACACATTATTTGATGCAAAAAGAATCAAATGAAAAGAACTGTTGCAATTAGTGTAGTAATAACGAGATGATTACTTAGTTACTTCCTCACATTCGTATAAATTAACTTTTTTTCCACTTTCTATACTTTGATCTTCAAATGTACATTTGTATCCACAATCATAGTCCCAACGCTCATATGCACTATCTAGCGCATCTCTTCTGATTGCTATCCATTCTCTACACTTTTCAACACTCTCAAATTCTTTTGAATCTAGTATTTGTGTTTCTGTATATATTGAAGCCGTCCATGGATATTTTTCGTCCTGTTTGTTCTGGATTTGCATTCCCCATTTAATTAGGAAGAATATTAGAAGTATTCCTATGATTCCACTAACTATTTTAAGAAAGGCTTCTTTCATTTAAATATATTTAACTGTTTAAATGCGAAGGATTAGGAGGTATACGAGCACGATACTAAAGGTAATGATAGCGAATATCCCAACAGTCTTAACAAAAAGTTTTACAGCTTTTTCTTTCTCGCCCTCTAGGAATAATCTAAGAGGTTGATAACAGAATATATATCCCATCATTGCTGCGGAGAGTGTGAAGAGAGATAGCATCATGATTGGTGTAATAAAGGATGCTATACCTTCATTCGTTTCGTATTTAAATACAAAGTTCATAGCAAATACTACGATGATGATGTATACAGAAGCAGCTATTGCATTGTAAAGTGGATTTTTTGTCATATGTAAGAATAATTAAGTTATTATCTAATTATAGACTTTTAAATATTTAGTACAAGCTAAAAAACATCTTTAAGGAAATATGATTTTTCTATCCAGTTTAATAATTCTGTATCTATTTCATCTATGTTTTTAATATCAAGACAGAATTTAACAGATTTCTGACTTAAACTTACAGATTGAGTTATTCTTGGACTGGTAATCTTCTCTATGGAGGCAAATCTAATCTCTAATCTATCTTTGTGTGGTAGTGCAACTAAAAAGTCATAGTCACCAAACAAATGGATGCAGCATGGAATTGAAATGACTTTACATGGACCAACCTTTGTATTAATTTCGTTTAATAAGTAGTTAAAGAGTTCTTTAGCTAAATCTTTGTTTTTGAAGTGTTGTTCTAGGGGAATTGTATTACAACTGTGTTGCTGTTTTGTTCTTTCAAAGATTCTTTTACAATTAGGACATGTCCACATATGTATATTCTACTTTAAAGTATTCCATTCTTCCCAAGCAATTTCTCTTCCAGGGTATGCTACCTTTTTAAACGGCCATTCTGATTTGATCCATTCCTTTACAGCTTTTTCAAATATTGGATCTAAGCCATCTTCGAATGCACTTGTTCTCACCCACATATACACTTCTGCATCATAATCTTTTTTGGTTGGCTCAAAGATATATAAACATCCCAAACAAATACTCTCATCTTGGTTCATGACAGTATAAGCAAAGGTAGATCTTGTCTGGAACTCTTTTTGATGCCAGCCTAAGTCAATTAAATCCTGCTCAAATGTTAATTCAGGATATGGCCATTTATGGTTTTCACCAAAGACTCCATGCAAATGTTCTAAACTTGTCATAACTGCATCGTAATCTTTTACAACATCAGTCACTTTTAACATTCTGATTTTGAACTTGTCAGTTTCAAATCCAGATGGAATGACAAAATCGTTAGGAATTAAAAGGTGCATACTGTTTAATTCAGTATTAACTTAATAAGATTATTATATCATTATTGAAAGAATAGAAAACTCAGGATTTGTGTGTAATTAATACAAACAGTGTTTTAAATTAATGTATAATCAATTAATGAATAGAGAAATTATTGATACTGCTAAGATACTAAGTGAATTGAAAAAGATAGGGATTACCGAGGATAATCTTGTAGCTGTGTATTTATTTGGTTCTCAGTATTGGGGTTATGCAAATGAGAATAGTGATATTGATTTCTATGTAATTATTAAGAAAGATATTGGTGTAAAACAGTTGGATTTAAAGAAGATATCTTTTAGATATATCTCTACACTAGAAGAGACTAAAGAGGCAATATTGAAGGGTTCATGGGCAAGGTTCTATGTATTGAAATATGCGTCTTCGTTGTTAATTGGTGAGGAGGTAGAATTACCAGAATTCCCTAGAGAGAAAACCGTAGAATATTTAGATGGAAAGAGGGTAGATGTAGAGAAGATTCTACAGTCTCCATTAAAGTGGGGGTATATTACATTGATGATACGTGTATTCTTGATTAATTATCTTTTTCTTAATAACACATCCTTTAATCTAAAATCTTTTGAAGAGTGTAAAGTATTGAAAGATGAGGACAAGAGGTTTATTGCTATGTTATATGAGAATTTGTTTAACCATAAGGATGTATCTACAGAGGATAAAGAAAGAATAATTGAAATAATAG
>CAZOFW010000022.1:0-3770 GCA_964579365.1 uncultured Candidatus Saccharibacteria bacterium | reverse complement strand
ATCTTTGCAACTATATTTATTATTTCATTTGTACCATTTAGTCCCAACACTTTGAGCCTGTTTGTCTTTATAACCTTTAAAAACCCTTCTCTAAATGGCTTAATAAAAACTAAGAGGAACAGTCCGAATAGCGCGAAACCCACATACTCCCAGAAACTCGTTACCCAGAAGTTAGTTTCTATTGTAAAGTATTTAAAGAACAAGAAATTAAGAGAAAATAATACACTTGAAAGAACCATTAACCCAAATACATCCCATTTCATCTTCATCTTCTTTATCTCTGAGATATTCAGAGAGATAAAAATAGAGGAAATTAAAATTATTAAACCACCAATTACCTGTGTGATATTAAGAGTTTCTTTTAAGAAGAGATATCCCAATGCAAAAGAAAATACTGGAATCATCTGAAAGAGTGGGACTGTAAGAGAGGCATCGTCTTTCTCTAGAGCATAGAAGTATGGCAGGCTAGCAAGTAAATACAAAGAGCCAGTGAGAACAATTAAGAGGTATCTTGGATTGAATGTCTGTAGTACCTCAGGGTGTATCAGGATGATTAATGGGAGAAGAATAACTGAAATTGCAGATGAGAAGATAATAACAGAGCCAATCGCTCCACCCTTGAAGTATTTTGTTAATATATACTTGTCAATATGATTTGTGATGCTCCAAAATATTGGAGGGAGTAGTGCTATTAGAAACCAGTTCATGGTTTTAATTATATAGTAGAAGTGAGAAATATCAAAACTCCGCTTATAATAATTCTTGGAAAAACCCTGGTTGAATTGCTAAAACGTCTTGCTGGATATATAATAACACTATGGGAGAACAAGATCCAAAAGATAAAACAAGTGAATGCATATTTACCAATGTAGATATCCTTAATAACTTGTATGAAAACAAAGTACCAGAAGATCTGCAAAAAAGATTGACCTACACCGCTGATTCGCTAAATGATGGAACTACCCTAGAGGTGTATTCCGATACTGAAACAGGAGATCAGTATAGATTTGGTACTTTACCAACTATTCCATTTGTAACAGTTTATAGAATTATTAGAACAACAGTAGGTGAATATAAGATTCTTTCATATCATGGACCAAGCGGTTATGCTGGAAGCGAATTTTTCTTTAATGAAGAAGAAACAAACTCTAGAGACTTTTGGGACATTTTAAAGAAGCAAACTGTCTTAGCCTCTTAACGATTTTAGAATAAAACTCCGCTTGCAGGGCATACTTAGGAATCTTGTTTTAAATGTTGAATTGAATTGGCGTGGTATAAACCAGATGCTAAATTTTGCTGTATAATTGACTAATAATATTTCAGTGAATAGATATGGAATTAAAAGATAAAGCTATTGTAGTAACAGGTTCTTCAAGCGGTATAGGGAAAGCAATAACAGAATTCTTTTTAGAAAATGGTGCAGTTGTATATGGTTTTTCAAGACGTAATTCTGATTTTAGTAATGATAACTTCCATTGGATAGAATGCGACCTTTTAAATGATGGATCCATAGAGAAAGGAATATCTAAAATAGGTGATAACCATGTAGATATCTTGGTTAATAACGCAGGATATTTAGAACAGTGTGATTCTCTCAACTTCTCTAAAGAGGTTTTTGAAAAAACCTTTCAATTGAATATGATAGCTCCTGTTTTAATGATTCAGAATCTTCTCCCGAAGTTAAAGGATTCTGTAGTTATAAATATTAGCTCCATATCTGATAGGTTAGGGGATAATATGTATGCTTTGTATTGTAGTTCTAAAGCGGCTTTAAATATCTATTTTGATTCTATATCTACTAAGTATAAAGATTTTAAGATATATTCCATACTTCCTGATTATGTAGATACCCCTATGTTAAGGAAGGATATGGAGGGTAAGGATTTCGATTGGGGTAATACTTTAAAGACTTCGGATATTGTAGATACTGTAAGCATTATTTTGAATAGTGATTTACCTAATAGTGCTAGGATAGCTGTTATTAATGACTCTATGACGGAGGATGTAGAACCGATTGAGGAATTCTTTGTGTATAACAGTGATAGCAAGAAGATGGGGAAGAATCACAAAGAGCAATCTAAAAGATAATAGCTTAGTATTAAAAATTATAAACAGCGAAATTAGCATGAAAACCGGATAATAATTTTGTTATACGCTTCCGGGGCTTGAAATGCGGATAAGGGAGTGTATAATAGGGTGTTAAATTGATATCCTTAACCCAATGTCCACTTTAACTAATGAACAAATAAATACGCTAAGAAACGATTCCTCAATTCCGAGATATCGAGATAATTTCCCTCCGGACAATATTTCACAAATATACGACGATGGTATGGTGTATTTAATTGGAGAGGCAAATCGGTCAATTGGAATGATAAATAATTATATTCGAAATGTTCCAAATCCCGAATGGTTAACGATTCCATTAATACTTAAAGAAGCCATAATTAGTTCAAAGATTGAAGGAACTAATGCCAATGTATCTGATTTGATTGCTAAAGAGTCAGGAGAACCTTTGTCAGACAGTATGATTAATGATGTTAAAGAAGTAAATAACCATTGGAATGCATTAATGCTAGGAATGGAATTATTAAAAGAAAAACCAATCTATAGTGAAACTATCAAAGAAATTCATAATGTATTACTTGAAGGTGTGCGAGGGAACATGCTTAGAAGAGGAGAATTTCGTTCGGGTGCAAATGCAATAAGTATTGATGGCACATTTGACACTGTAACCTATCTTCCACCGGAGGTAAATAATCTTCCCCGATTACTTACGCGACTAGATAATTACATGAATTCTGAAATAAAGATAGATCGATTGATTAAAATTGCGATAATACATCAAGAATTTGAAGCAATTCATCCGTTTGCAGATGGCAATGGAAGAATTGGACGAACTTTAATAACTTTATATCTTCTTAAGGAAGGAGTTCTAATAGCCCCTCATTTATTTATGAGTGGTTATTTTTTGAAATATAAAGACGAATATTTTAAAAGATTACAAACTGTGAATACCGATGGAGATTGGAAAAGCTGGATTAAATTTTTTTTAGAAGCTGTTAATTATGAGGCTCGAAAATCTTACTCTATCTTAGGTAAAATATCAGATTTATTTGATAAGCAGGTGAATTATGCTCAATCAAAATTAAAAGGTAGGTATGTCAGGGAAATTATATCAATGAGCTATAAGAACCCTATCTCGCTTAATGCCAATGAAGTAATAAAAAGTCATCCGTATATATCACATGATGCTGCATTAGAAAATATGAGAAAGCTTGTTAGTCTAGAGATTTTGAAATCATCGGAACAAAAGCGAAATGTGAAGTTCTCAAACCCTAAATTGTTGGAGTTAGTATTTAGTTCATAAATCAAACGGAGGAATCTTCAAGAAGAATTTGAACGAGAGATAGAAGTTTTGGTATTAGAAGAAGGAAAAACTCCGCGTATATGACATATTCATGAACCTTAAATTCAATGTTAATCTTGATTGGAATAAACTGTACAGCTTGTTGAACTTTAGTTCTTAACTAGGTATGTAATATGTAAGTAATTATTCTCTAGCTTTTCTACATTCTCTAATTCTAAAGTCTTAATATTTTTCAAATCATCTTCAGAGATTAATGATTCTCCATCAACAATAGAAGGAGTATCTTTTCCACCTATTAAACAAGGAGCCATAACAATTGATAACCTATCTACCAATCCTTTTCTAATAAATATTGAATTTAGTGTCCCACCAGATTGGATGGTTACTCTTTCTGCAGAAA
>CAZOFW010000021.1:0-9269 GCA_964579365.1 uncultured Candidatus Saccharibacteria bacterium | reverse complement strand
TAACATCTCTTTGGTATTTATATATGTTGTATTCCTCTTCTACGGATACATGACCGTAGAGGTAGTTAGGAACCCCCTCAAGCTCACTCTCTGTTGGTCTTGAAGTCCCAATCTGAAGTTCTTTGTATATCTGTCTTGAATCGCCATTGATTATTACTCCGTCAATATCTTTTGCTAACTGTAGTGCAATTTTGGATTTGCCTGAAGCTGTTGGTCCGGCTATTACAATGACCATACTAGTAAATGATTCTTGGAAGTAGAATGTAATTTAACCAAATGGTTATTACTGCTACAACAAGTGAGGAGAGCAAGAGTAAAAGGAGAGTTGAAGAGACAAAGATTGTGCAGAGACAGAACAATGCGATTAATACAAAGGAGAGTTTGAATGTGTCTCTTAGGAATTCTTTGTAGAGAATTTCAAATGTAAAGGCTTTGTTCTTAGAGTTTAAGCTGTAGAATCCAACGAGTGTTCCAAGGTTCAAGATATTTACAAAGATTACAACGAGAGGAGAGATTAAGAAGAATTCTGTTATCCAGATGTCAAAGATAAGTCGAAGAACAACAAAAGAAATTACTGTTAAAATTCCAGATATGGCAAGAGAAACAATTGAGAATATGGAGATTCTTTTACTTCTTGTAAAGAGATATATACAAAGGGGAATAATTGCATAGCAAAGTAAAATTATGGCCAGGGTTAATATTTTCTGATAATTTGTCCAGTTGCTCCATGCTGTTGTAAATATATCCATATTTATATCTTTTTTACTTTATTTATATACCATCCAGAGAGTAACAAGGTAATCTTTGAAATTGCTAGTAGAAGAATCATATCCCTTGCTACAATTGAAATATATCCAAATCCTAAGAATGTAAGAATAGCTAAAACGGCAAACAGAATGATATCCACATATATTACGGAATCTTTGTTCTCAGATATTACACGAATTAATACCATTGCTAAGATTGCTTCTATTGGTAGAAGGAATGTATCTACTGGAATTTGTAAGAGTTTAAGAACTGTAAGATAAAAAGAAATGGTTAGAACTGTAGCTAAAAGAGATTTTATTAAAACTGTATTTGAAGCATTCTTCGAAATGAATAGATATATGTACGACAGAAGTAATCCAGCAAAGATTAAAACAGAAACCATTACGTAATTTGTTTGAGGGATATTTGGAGTCATATCTTTCTCGGAAGCAAGTGATATATTGGCAGGGATATTCCCGGAATTGTAAAGGATGTCGATTATTTTAATATCTTGTGGATCTTCTGTTGATACAGGTGCAGCAAATAGTTTGTTTGTACCTGTTGGTACCTGTACTGGGGAAACGAAACCATCTGTACTTACTCCTACGGTTTGATTCTCGTGTTCTGTAAGGAATTTGTTAAATTCAACACTCTTTGTTGGCCAGAGCTTAAATATGGCAAAATATGATTCTGTTCCGGTGCTGTTTTGAAGTTTAGTTATGTATATGTTTCTGAAATCTTTTCCATCCCAATCTGTTGGATTGTAGTTTGTTGCAAGAAGATAGGCATATGGATTTTCTGGGTCATCATAATTAACATCATTTTTCCTAGTAACTATCTGTACTGCGAAGGAGTTTTTTATTAACTGCTCTGTTGCATCTTTATCTTTAGAAGTTGTGATTTCAACTTTTATTTTGCCATCATCTTGAATAACCGACATCTGTTCAATGCCAAAGTTTTTTAATCTTTTAAAAAGGATATCTCTTGTTTTTTCAATATCCTTTTGCTCCTTGGTATCGAGAGTTAAGATATATTCTTTAGACCAGTAGGAAGAATCTTTTGTAAGGAGATTGTATGGGGTATTGTTTAAATATTCTTCTGTTAGAGGTAGGGCTATTAATATTGTAGCTACGAATACAGAGGAGATTAAAATTACAAATATGTAATTGAGGAGGGATTTTAGGTTGAGTCTAAGTTTTAGTAACTTCATTCTAGAGTAAGTCAGATATCTGTCCGAACAGAATTATCTTATCGTTTTCTAGGATATTCATCAAGAAGGGTTCTTTCTTTTTTCTTGCAAAGTCGAAATCTTCCCTCGTTATTGCACTAAATCTAATTTCTCTTGCTAATTCTTTTTCTACTTGCGCTATAGCACTTGAGAGATCTTTTACCTTCATAGTACCTATGAAAAGTAAATCTACGTCTGTTGGACTTGCATGTTCACTTTTAAGGAAGCTGTCTGTTAGAACAATCACATTAATGCCTTCAATTGAAGCTGTGGATTTTAATATAGCGGTTCCGATTTTCGACTCTTTGAAAAACATAGATCGTAGTTCCCAAAGTATGGAGCAATCTTTGTTAAGCTTGTAGATTAATTTGTTACCATCTTTGTGAGATTTAAGAATACCGGCATCTTGAAGATTAAGAAGTTCTCTTCTTACAGCATTAATTTCTTCATCAAGGATTCTAACTAATCCACGTACGTGGAAAGAGGCAGTAAAATTGGTCATGTATTGGTTAAGAATTTTAACCCTGACCTTTGATATAAAAAGATTCTTTAGCATAGTTCCCCAACCTGCTTAATATTATTGCTCAATTATATCAAATTTTCCGTCAGAATGTGGAAGCATCGC
The DNA here is from genome assembly GCA_964579365.1 of uncultured Candidatus Saccharibacteria bacterium. Lineage (GTDB taxonomy): Bacteria > Patescibacteriota > Dojkabacteria > SC72 > SC72 > JAKPKF01. The sequence continues at coordinate 6,669 of CAZOFW010000021.1, read as the reverse complement.
TATCCATATCCCCCCTCTGTTAAATTCTATCTCTTTTCCGGCACTATCATAGTAAGAAGTTCTATCGGTTCTGGTACTTTTTTTCCATTTACCATTTATAATTTTCCCATCCTTTAGTATAACTGCATTTCCTTCCCCTGTAGTTGTAATTATTAGGTGTCCTTTTGAGTCTCCAGAGCCAACCATTCTTACGGTTTGAATAACGACATTTTTTACATTAACCTGAGTATTGGTCTCTTGGTCGATATCTGCCTGTCCTCCAACTTTCCTAAAATAACTGTTAGTCGTTTTGTCATATGTCCACATGGTGTCATACAATCCACTGTTATGTAATCTGGTATGAAAAGCAATTTTAACAACTGTTTTATCTCCTCTATCTGCGACGTCTGCGTCTCTCTTGAACTTCCAAGCTTCAAAATCGGTTGGGAAGGTGTTCCAATTATTTTTACTTGCATATTCCCAAGCATACTTTACAGAGTTGTACTCATTGTGTGGTGCATATCTTCTTCCATCGTTCCATCTCCAAGAGCCGATTGTTGCTAAATCTTTAATGTTGGAATACAGCCACATATTTGAACAGGCATTTGTTCTTGGATCACTCGATGATGCACAGCCATCGCGGATAAACAGAGGATCATATTCACTTGCCCACTCTAAGTAATACTGTCTTACACTTCTGATTGGTCCAACCTTTTCTGGTGCTACACTCCAATATATTGCCATATGACGAGTTATTCCTCCTTCAGCATTTGCCTCTATTACGATATCTGCACTATTCAAACCAGACAAGGGTCGTGCTTGTGAATGATTGTTTGTCATAACTGCCACAGGTCTTCTTTTCTTTAGTTTATCCATTTCTGTTTTTGTAAAAAGAACACCATTAAGTGGACTAACCTCTGTTCTTGGTTCTGAAGGTTTTTGAAGGGAAGTCAGAGATCTAGAAAACGGAGCATTACTATTTATCGATGCAACAAAATCCTCAGAGAAAGGAATAATATCTTTTGGTGGGACTGGTTTTACTTTATATATTCCAAAGTAGAAGAAAAATCCTAAACCACATAAAGTTAGGAATGCTACGATTGAGAAGATTAATATGTTTGCGGAGATTTTCTTTTTTATTGGTAATTTTTCAAGGACCTTTTCTTCAAGTTTTTTCTTTTCTTTTGTGATGTCTGGTGTTTTATTCTCAGGTGGAACTATTTCTACTTTGTTGTCAGATATATTTATCTCCTTTGACATGGCAGTTTTGGTTAAAATATATAACCATAGTATCACCATTTTAAACAAAAATGAAATAGTGGTAATATATTAATATATAAAATGTAAATGTATTACTATGAAGAAAATATTGTTCATTCTTGTAATACTTCTTCTCTTAGGAGCAGGAGCATATTTCATATTTAAAAAGCCGAAGGTAGAAGATACAAATCTTCCAGATACTACTGTTGAGGAAGAGAATGATACGGAGATTGAAGAAGAGGAAGTCGTTACAGAAACAGAGGACTTTACAGGATTCTCTACAAAGGATCAGACAATTGGAGTAGCAACAGAGGATTTGTTCACAATTGAGTCCATTACAGATGAAAGTAAAACAGGATATCACAGATTTTCTTTTAATCTTTCCACCACAGGAACAGATGATCCATATGTAACTGCGAAATACAATTCTAGTACTGGAGTCATAAGGGTAGAATTAAACAGTATAGAGACAGACAAGAGTGGTATTGGATTCCAGAAAGAGAGAGCAATAAATAAAGAGGGTGTTATTAGACTTTATCACGCTGTTACAAGTGTTGAAGACAAGGTAATCTATGATATTGGGCTTGCAAAGAGCACAGTATTCAAACTTTACAAACAGAGTGGAGATGGACGATTAGTCGTAATCTTAGATGTCAAATATCCAGGGGAAGTAACATCTGAAATAGATTTGGGTAGCACAGAATTTTCTACAACTTCTCAAGATATATCTGGGATAGCAAATGCAACTGTTAAGAGTTACTCATACAGTTCTTCAGGAGGAATTCTAAAATTTGCTTGGAGTGTAACCGCTGATGGTGAGAATCCAATTCCATCTGTTACTGCAGAGTATCTAGATAATGAGACTCTCTCTATCAAGTTCACATCTCTTACATTAGATAGAGTTGTTAATGCTGCAGGGAGTTTAAGTTTGCCAGCTGGCATAACGATAGATTCTAGTAAGGAGGGTTCTGCAAGTATATACAACTTCATAGTTGGTTCAAAGAAGGTGTACAAGTTAAGTGCAACTACGAGTCCAAATCAGGTCATATTAGAGATAGATCTTTAATGGTAAGGGGTATCATCTCTGACTTCTACGATGTGTTGTACAATTCTGTTCGTAGAGAGATAAACACAGAGGTTTTGGATATTTTAAAAGAATATCATTTAAAGAATATTCCACTTGTTCTGTTTACAAATTCTTCTTTGCAATTTCTTCATTCCGAAAATAATAAAACAGGCTTTCTAAATATCTTTTCAAAATATATCTCAATGTGTGAACATAATTTGGTAAAGCCAGAGGATAAGGCATTTGAGATATTGATGACGAAGGTAGATTTCAAACCAGGAGAGATGGTTTTGATAGATGACAAGCAAGAGAATATTGAGAAAGCAAAAGAGTTTGGATTTAAGACAATTGCGTATTTAGACCCGGTACAGTTAAGGAAAGAATTAAATAATCTTGATATAATTGCGTAACGGGGTGTAGTTCAGTTGGCTAGAATGCACGCATGGGGTGCGTGAGGTCGCACGTTCAAGTCGTGTCACCCCGATTTGTTTCAGATTGAATTTGTTTTAAGAGCAGACATCCCCTGTATTGCAAGGGGATGTTTTTAGATACTTAATAAAAGGATTTAATTGTTTCCTTTGTCAGTACCATTTGAAGACCCATTGTCATTATCGCTATTGCTGTTATCTGTATTCTGCTCTTGATTTTGCTGTTGATTCTGTGTGTCTACGCCAGCATTCTTCAAAGCATTTTTCTCTACTTCAATCTCTTGTCTCATTCCATCTGTTGTAGCACTATCTAATCCAGTAAACTTAGCCTCTGCTTTTTGAGCAGTATCTAATTGTGTGTCTAGATGTTCTAAGTATCTTGACTGTGCTTCTGAAATTGCTTCTGCAGCTTTAACATTTCCCTTCTCCTCCTGTTTCTGTGCTACTTCTCCCAATCTCTCGTATGCTCTTGTTCTTTGTTGTGTCATTAGTTTCATTGCTTCTTGAATCTGCTCCTGGGTACACTCTTCATCCTGTAACATTGTTTCTATCTCTTCCTGTCTTTCCTCTAGAATTGCTTGTTCAAGATTTACTTGAGCTACATCATCCAAAGTTAGTAATCTTTGTACATCTTCAAATGTAGTGTCTAAACCAAACAAAGGATCTGCTGGTGTTGCAGCATTTGCTTTAGTAGCTAAAAAGTAGCCACCGACACCTGCTATTAAGACAACGGAAATAATAATACCGAGTAACTTACTCATATGAGTTTGGTATATTAATTTAAATATATATATAATATTACACGGTTAGAATCTAATTTCAAGTAAGAATATTCTATGAAAGAAATAAGCTCCTCCGTTATTATCTCGGCCATTTTACTTTTGTCGTCTGTGGGTATCGTTAATGCATATACTGTAGGTGATGTCGCAACACATAGTTCATCTTCTAGCTGTTGGGTTATATATGATGGTGGGGTCTATGATATTACTAAATATCTTACCACTCATGACGAAAATTTGAATATTAGGAGTTGGTGTGGAACAGATATAACTAAGGAGTTTCAAACAAAGGATGGACAAGGAGAAGATCATAAACAATCATCATACACTCTTCTTGAACAGTACAGGATAGGAAAAATATCTAAGGTGGTAGAACCTGTTGTAGCAGAAGAGCCAATCACTACTGCAAGTCTAGAACCAGTGGTTGAGGATGTTCAACAAGATGTTGTAACCTCTACTCCAAAGGAGTACAACCTGTTAATTCCATTGTTGTTATCTTCAGTTTTGTATTGGGGGACATATTTATTAGTCAAGAGAAACAAATTTTTTAGAATGAATATAGTTAAATTTAATGGCTTTTGGAATAGTATTTTGCTTTTAACTTTGTTAATTCCTTCTTTTGGATTTGGTATCTTTATGATAGCTCGTATCAAGAATCCCTCTTTGATGAATATTGATTTTGATTTTAAATATTGGCATGTAGAGTTATCGATAGTAATGGGAGTATTAGGTCTATCTCATTTAATTCAGAGATTAGGAATCTATTTAAGACAATTGAGCTTGAAGAAGTAGGAAATATTTGTAAAAATGTATTAAGTTAAGTTTAAGAAGAAGAAAAATGAAAGTATCCATAGACAAGAGTAAATGTATTATGTGTGGAAGTTGTGTAGCAATATGTCCTGAGGTATTTGAAATGAAAGATGATGGAAGTGTAGATGTTAAAGAACAGTACAAGGGTAAAGATATATCAGATGATGCAATAATTGCAAAGGTTAAAGAGGCTGAGGTAGCATGTCCTGCAACTGCTATTGTAGTAGAAGAATAATAGCTATGGATGATTGTATATTTTGTAAAATTATTAAAGGAGAGATACCTTCATACAAGGTATATGAGGATGAACACATTTATGCTTTCCTAGATATTAAACCATTAAGCAAGGGGCACACTCTTGTATTACCCAAACAGCACTATAAAGGTATCTCGGATATTCCAGAGGAATTACTTTGTGAAGTAAACAAAGTAAGTAAGCGGATGGTATCTAAAATACAAAAGAAATTCTCTCCACTTGGTTTCATAATCTGTCAAAACAATGGGGAGAGTGCAGGTCAAACAATTCATCATTACCATTTACATATTAAGCCTGTGTATGAGGGTACTGTAATTCCGGATGAGACAGATCATAGAAAAGAATTAAGTAAAGAGGAAATGAATAGTATTGTGAATGATTTAATTGAGGAAGAAATCTAAAACCTCTTCTCTATATTCTGTATCTAAATCAAAGTGTGTTTTTCCTGCTAATTCAATTAGTGTAATTTCTTTTCCAAGTTTTGCCATATTACTTACAAAACTTCTAGAACTTGTAATCCCAATATTTACATCTTTTACTCCATGCCATATCTGGATATCAATACCATCTAAGATGGCAATATTGCTCTTATTCCATTCATATGATCTTGTGGTAGGTGCAAGTAGTGCAATTTTAGATATATCAGTAGGATATTTTGCGACATAGTGCATAGCAGGAAGACCACCCATACTAAAACCAATCACAAATGTCTCTCTACTTGTACTGTAGTTGTTCCTAATCCATTCAACCATATTCAGATTATCCTGTATCGAAGCTGCATTTCCCCAGTTCTCATCATGGGAATTGGAAGCTGCAAAGATTAAATTGGATTTCGTATATTCTTCTCCATATATCTGTAAATCCTTCATAAAAGGATCCTTTAGATTCTCTGTAACTCTAGTATTTGAACCGTGATTGTAAATGACAATTCTTGGAGGATTGTTTTCATCTATATTTGTTGGTGTAGCTATATATGCGATCTGACCAGAGATGGCAAAGATCTTTTCCTCGTAATGTGGTCCCTCTGGAATAACTTCTTCTTCCTCTACGACTTCTGGTGTTTCCTCTTTTATTTCTTCTTGCTGTTCGGGTTTGTTGTTTACAAAGAATATTTGATAACAGAGATATCCAGGGATTGCTATGAGGGCGAGGAAAATTAAAAAAAGGATAATATCCATAAAGGATAGTCTTTTATTAGTAGTTTCTATATTGCCCACGTCTTTATTATATTTATTTTTGGGGATACTGTCTAGGAGATGGTATAATATGTTTCATCTTAAATTTTGATCTAAAATATACATGCCAAAAACAAAGAAAAAGAATGATGGCGAGATAGTTATCAATCTAGATAACTTTGCTATTCCAATAGCAATAGTTCTAGCAGGTCTCTTAATTGCAGTAGGAATATTTTTTTCAAACAAAGCGAAAGATACAGATCCAACTGTTGAGGGGACACCAGATACTACAACGGGAGATGAATTTACTGCAAGTTCTACTACAATAGATGATGATCCATATCTTGGAGACAAGAGTAAGGTAAAGGTTGCTGTAGTTGAGTTCAGTGATTTCCAGTGTAGTTACTGTAAAAGACATTCAGATGAGGTATTTCCATTGATAAAGAGTGAATATATTGATACAGGCAAGATTATCTATGTATTTAGAGATTACCAGTTCTTTGGGGGTCTTTCAATTGATGCTGCTATGGGTGGTGAGTGTATTGATGAGTTAAAGAATGATTCAGTATATGCGGATTATCACAAACAGATATTTGGTCTTACAAGTAAGGATGCTGTATTTACATTAGCAAAGAAACTTGGTGTTAATGAATCTAAATTCAAGGCTTGTATGGATGCAACTAAGTATTCCGAGGAGATTACTAAGGATCAAGCAGATGGAACGGCAGCAGGAGTAACAGGTACACCAGGATTTGTAGTAGGAATCCTAAAGGATGATGGAACAGTAGAAGGTAAGTTCATAGGTGGAGCATACCCAATTGAGAGTTTCAGAACCTTAATTGATGAAATGCTAGCTAAGTAAAATATTTGGTATGTAATTGAGAAGGGGAGGTTTAATGCCTCCTCTTTTTGTTAC
>CAZOFW010000020.1:0-11001 GCA_964579365.1 uncultured Candidatus Saccharibacteria bacterium | reverse complement strand
TTAACTAATTGGAAAACGCCGTTTCAATTCCTTGTTTGTATAATGCTCTCTGCACAAACAACAGACAAACAGGTAAATAAGGTGACGAAGAAGCTTTTTGAGAAATATCCCAATGCTAAACTACTGTCAGCAGCCAAACTTAATGATGTGACGAATACCATCGGGAGTATCAACTATTTCAAGACAAAAGCAAAGCACATTGTACAAACAGCAGCCATAATAGAAGGTAATTATGCAGGTGAACCACCGAAAGAATTGGTTGAGCTACAAAAGTTGCCAGGAGTAGGCTACAAGACAGCAAATGTGTTCCTAAACGATCTATACAAATCTAACCAAGGAATTGCTGTAGATACACATGTAGTTAGGGTGGCAATGACATACGGTTTAACAAAGAATACTAACCCGACAAAGATTGCCCATGATTTGGAAAAGCTCTATCCAAAACGAGATTGGTACAAAGTTAACTCCCTTTTTGTTCTGTATGGTAGATATATCCTAAAAGCTAAGAAAAGAGTCGAGGAAAAGGTTGTCTTGAAAGAGAATATCGTGTTATAATCCAAACCGCAGTAGATATAATTTTAGTTGTATGTAATTACCAACTGCAGGTGTTACATCACCAAAGGATAACCCTATGGTAAACAAAAAAACAGATAATGCCCAGTATGCACAGATTGATCAGTTTCTTGCAGATCAATCACATAAGATAAAAAAACTTTCCAAAGGAGATATTGTAGAAGGAGATGTAGTAGATGTTAGAGATAGCTACTTAGTAGTAGACATCGGTCACAAATCCGAAGGTATCGTTGCTGGAAGAGAGTTAAAGAGTGATTCATTCAATTGGAAAGATTTAAAAGTAGGAGACAAAGTTCTTGTCTATGTTGTTAAACCTGAAGATGAGGAAGGACAGTTAGTTCTTTCAATCAGAAGAACACAACAGGCAAGTGCTTGGATTACATTAGAGAAAGCAAAGAAAGACAATGATGTAGTAGAGGCAGTAGTAGTTGAATCAAACAATGGTGGATTAATAGTAGAAATAGGAAAAGATATCAGAGGCTTCATACCAACTTCACAATTGGATGCTTCAAGAGTATATCTAGATGGAATAAGACAGGTTGGAAAAGATATCTCTTCTAGAGTACAGAAGACATTAAACTCCCTAGTTGGAGAAAAAATTCAAACAAGAATCATCGAATTAGACAGAGAGAAGAACAGAATTATTCTTTCAGAGAAGATGGTCACACAATCAAGAGATTTAGAACAGAGAGAGAAGACATTAAACAAGGTTAAAGAGAGTGATGTTCTTGAAGGTATCGTAAGTGGAATTACACCTTTCGGAATCTTTGTTAATGCTGAAGGATTAGAAGGGCTTGTTCACCTCTCAGAACTTTCTTGGGATAAAGTAGAGGACATTGGCAAGATATATGCAGTTGGAAGTAAGGTGAAAGTAATGGTAATTGGTATCTCAGACGGTGGAAAGAGAGTAGCCTACAGTGTTAAGAGATTGCTTCAAGATCCATGGTCTGCTGCAATATCTAAGTACAAAGTAGGAGATGTAGTAAAAGGAGAAGTTCAGAAAGTTGTTCCTTACGGAGCATTTGTAAGAATTGGAGAGGGTCTAAATGGTCTAATCCATATCTCTGAGTTATCTAACAAACTAGTCAAAAATCCTGAAGATATTGTAAAAGTAGGAGATCCAGTAGATGTTAAGATTCTCTCAATATCCTCAACCGAAAGACACTTAGGATTAAGTCTCAAAGCTACAGGGAGCAAAACAGAGAAGACAGAGAAGGTAGAGGAGAAGAAAGAGGAAATCTCTCAAGAAGAGCTTGTAGCAGCAGTTGATACTGCAGTAGAAGCAGAGCTAGAGTCAAAAGAATAGCCGAGGATATAGTATAATAGGGTATGTCATCGATAATACTTAAAAAAGAATCGGATATACTCTCTAGGCTTAGTAAGAATGCTAAGGTATCTCTTAGGAACGCATCTGTAGTTGCAGAACACCTCAAAGCTAAACAAATCTCTTCGGAGCATCTTTTCATTGGCATCATACTTAACGAAGAATCCCTTGCTTGCAAGGTAATTGAGGAAATGGGAATAAACAGAAATGAACTCCTCAAAAAATCATTCGGTGGAAAGCTCATAGAAATTACGACTAGTACAGGTAAGAAACGAGAATTTGTAATCTCAACAGAGGTTAAGCATATAATTCGCAAAGCATACGACTATTCCAGAAAAATGTCTCATGTATATGTTGGCTCTGAGCATATTATGATGGCAATCCTAGAGTCCAAAGATGATTACATTAAATCTCTCGAGAGTTTAGGCTTAACATACAGATCCTTTAGAAAAACATTCCAGAATTTCGCTATATATCCCCTTGGAATACTTGCTAGGCCATCTGTTGGAGGTTTAGAGATGGAAAGAGATTCTGTAGTGGAGATGTTGGGAGTGAACCTAGTAGAACTTGCAAGAGAGGGAAGATTAGATCCAGTTATTGGTAGGGAAGAGGAATTAAAGAATTTAATAAATATCCTTAGCAGAAGAAAAAAGAATAATCCAATTATCATAGGAGAAGCAGGAGTAGGGAAGACTGTCCTTGTAGAAGGATTGGCTCAAAAGATAGCGGACGGATTAGTTCCACCATCCCTGCGAGATTTCAACATCATATCTCTTGATATCTCCAGCATCATGGCTGGAAGTAAAATGAGAGGCGATGTTGAGGAAAAAGTAATGTCCATTGTAGAAGAAGTTGTATCTTCAAACGACAAAATTCTTTTCATAGATGAAATACACAACATTATAGGTTCCAACTATCAAGGTGGTTCTTCAGACATCGCATCAATTCTAAAACCAGCATTACTTCAAGGAGGATTCAGATGTATCGGTGCTACTACAACAGAGGATTTCTCTGCATATTTCGAAACAGATAACGCACTAGCAAGAAGATTCCAGCCCATATTCCTAGAAGAAACAACAGTACAAGATACTGTCGAGATATTGCGAAATATTAAGCCTCTGCTTGAGAGACATCACAATGTAAAAATAGGGGAAGAGGCAATTAAGCTCTCCGCCATACTCTCAGACAGATATGTAAACAACAGATATCTTCCAGACAAAGCCATAGACCTTCTAGATGAAGCCTCTGCAGCAAAAAGGCTTGAGATAGAGGAAGAGTTCTCAGATGTTTCGAAACTAGATGATGCAGTTAAGGAAATCGAAAAAAAGAAAGAAAGAGAAATTTTGAATGGGAATATGAGTAAGGCAGAACTCTTAGAAATGGAAAAGGAAAAACTAATACAAAAAATTAAAAGAATGGAAAGAAAATGGTCTAAAAAGCGTGTAAGTAAGGTGAATGAAATTGGAGCAGAAGATATCCGTGTTGTCATATCTAAATGGACAGGTATTCCAGTAAATACACTGGGAGCAAAGGAAATATCTTCGCTTGTTAAACTTGAAAGTCAACTTGGAAGCAAGGTGGTAGGTCAGGAAGAAGCATGCAAGATAGTGTCTTCAGCAATAAAGAGAGCTCGAACTGGAATCTCAGATACAGATAGACCATGGGCATCGTTTCTTTTCCTCGGTCCAACAGGAGTTGGTAAGACAGAGCTAGCAAAAGTTCTTGCAGAGGAGCTGTTTGGTAATCAAGACAGACTAATACAGATAGATATGAGTGAAATGATGGAGATGCATAGTGTTTCTAAATTAATCGGTTCTCCTCCAGGATATATAGGTTTCCAACAGGGTGGGTGGCTTACAGAGAAAGTGAGGACAAACCCTCACAGTGTAATTCTTTTTGACGAAGTAGAGAAAGCACACCAGGATGTACTAAATATACTTTTGCAAATACTTGAGTATGGCCATCTCACAGATGGTAGAGGAAGGAGAATAAATTTCAAAAATACAGTAATAATTCTAACCTCTAATATTGGCGCGGAGGAAATTAAAAAGAACAAAGTACTTGGATTTGTCGGTAAAGATACAGAAAAAAGTGATGAGGAGATAGACAAGGCATACACATCAATGAAAACACAGCTTCTCTTAGAGTTAAAAAACACCCTAAGACCAGAACTACTCAACCGTATAGACGACATCGTCATTTTCAGATCTTTAACGCGCAAAGATGCTAGAAAGATTGTTAAATTACTTGTAAAAGAACTCAATGGGAGATTATCCCAAGAGGGAGTTTCTGTTGTTCTAGACAATAAAGCAATTGCAGGTGTAGTTAAAGAAGGTTTCAGCGAAGAGTATGGTGCACGTCCAATTAAGAGAGTTCTGCAAGATACTGTAGAGAATGCAGTAGCCAATTACCTCCTAGAAAAGGGGAGAATTGGAAATGAATTAAAAAACATGGAAATAAAGATAGGAATGAAAGATAATAAGATATCTGTTTTAAATAAAAAATAAATGAAATACATCTGTTCTGCTTGTGGTACTGAATCTCTCGGATGGTCAGGGAAGTGTGCTACCTGTGGCGAATGGGGTACGCTAGAAGAGTACGAGGAGAAAGTCGAGGTAGTAGGTGAGGCTAAGCCATCAATCTTCGGTAGTATATCTGAAGTTGCAAATATTAAAAAAGCGGGGACCACAAAGGATTCCAGTGAGAGAACATCCACGGGATTTAAAGAAATGGATAGAGTGCTGGGAAAAGGTCTTGTAAAGGGAGAGGTAGTGTTAATAAGTGGAGAGCCAGGAATTGGAAAATCTACTCTTTTAATGCAGGTAGTGCTTAAGAATCTTAAGAACAAAAGAATTTTGTATGTATGTGGAGAGGAATCTCCAGGGCAGCTTTACTCTAGGTTAAAACGGCTATCTGGGGAAAAATCCTCTAGTAAGTTGGAGGAGAATTTTTTAGTAACAGAGGATACTGTGGTCGAAAGAGTGGTGGAATTAATAAGGGAAAGTCATTTCGATATGGTTGTCGTAGATTCAATTCAAAGTATGTCGTCTTCAGCTTCTAAGAGTTATCCTGGGAGTATAAGCCAGGTTAGAATATGTGGAGCTCTTTTAACTAGAGTTTCGAAAACTACTGGTGTTCCAATGTTTATAGTAGGCCAGATTAACAAGGGTGGAGATATTGCTGGACCAAAAGTCCTTGAACACATCGTGGACTGTGTACTATATATAGAGGGAGACCAGTTCAATCAATACAGAATTTTAAGAGGGATAAAGAATAGGTTTGGTTCTACCAACGAAATAGGAGTGTTTGAAATGAAGGGAGATGGTTTGGCAGAGGTAGGAAATCCATCGTTATTATTTTTAGAAACAGATCTTAAATCTTCTGGTAGTGCAATAAGTGCGGTACTGCAAGGCTCAAGGGTTGTTTTTGTTGAAGTGCAAGCACTCGTTGTCGAGAGAGAAGGAGAGGCCGGTCCTCTAAGGCGTGTGGCAAACGGTATAAAAAAGCCTCGGCTGGATATGCTTTGCGCTGTAATGTCTCGAAAGGGTGGCGTATTTCTTGGAGATAAGGATGTGTTTGTAAATATAGTGGGTGGGCTTAATGTGAATGACCCTGCGGTGGATTTAGCTATATGTGCTGCTATAAAGTCGTCTGTTAAAGACATTCCTTTAGATAACGATACTATATATTTCGGTGAAGTAGGGTTAACTGGGGAGGTTAGGGGTACATGGGGGCTTCCTTCTGTAATGGATGAAGCTCAAAGGTCTGGTTACTCCAAGCTTATTATTGGTAGATCTAAGGTAGGTAAGGAGAGTAAGCTAGAGGTAAAAAAGATATCTAGAATTAAGGAAATCTAAGGTTGTTTTTTTATTTTCTTCTTAACAATCCACAATTAGCGTAACAGGAGAGGGTGGTGCAGATAATCGTAACAAGGTGGCCCGAAAGCATGTGAAAACTGTTGGCCAGAGGGCTATCTGCGAGTAGGCAGTATTTGTGCATAGATGATATAGGGTTGACAGTTATTATGGTATGAGGTATACTTTACATGCTCTTTCAAAGATTGTGTGGATAATCTTAGTTTTCTCCCTTTGTCTGGGGTGTCACAAGCACATCTGGGCAACAGGAAAAGCCTAAGATTTTTTAGTCTTTGAAGAAAAGGGATTAACATATTTCGATATGTTACTCGATGTCTTCTTCTACATGGAGGAAGAAACCGGGGTCGGTTGGGGCAGTACCGATCCCTTTTTTTATCTCAAGCACTATTTCGATTTGACATGTTTTTTACATTTCAATATACTGAAATTGTAGATTGGGATCTAAGCCCAATACTTTATATATTTCCCTGTTTAAAATGACAAAAGAGAATAAAACGATTAGAGATTATGAGCAGATGACTCTAGCTCAGCTTCGTGATGAAGCAAAAACACTTAAGATGGAAGACTATATGGAATTCCAGAAGAGAGAGTTAATATTAGAAATTTTGAAGAAATCTACAGAAGAAGATGGATTTGTCTTTGTAGATGGTATTTTAGAAGTAATGAAAGATGAGTCCCATGGCCTTTTAAGGACAGAGGAACTTCTTCCAAGTGATAACGATGTGTATGTATCTGGTTCTCAGATTAAGAAATTTAGTTTAAGAACTGGAGACGAGGTTTCTGGACCTGCAAGACTTCCAAAAGAGAAAGAGAAATACTTAAGTCTTTTGAGAGTTGATACTGTATATGGAAAACCTGCTGCAGAGGCTGCAAACAGACCTCTATTTAGAAAATTAACACCAATATTCCCAAACAAACAGATTAAGCTTGAAACAGAGCAAGAGATTATATCTACAAGAATGATAGATCTTTTAGCTCCTATTGGTTATGGTCAAAGATCTATGGTTGTTTCTCCTCCTAAGGCAGGAAAAACATTCCTTCTTAAAGATATTGCTAACGGTATTGCTGCTAACCATCCTAAAGCAAAATTGATGGTTGTGTTAGTAGGTGAGAGACCTGAAGAGGTTACTGATATGAAGAGATTCGTAAAAGGAGAGGTTTATGCTTCTAACTTTGATGAACTTCCTGAACAGAACTGTAGGATTGCAGAAATGGCTCTACAGAAAGCTATGAGAATGGTGGAGTGGGGTGAGGATGTAATTATCTTGATGGACAGCATTACTAGACTTGCTAGGGCTTACAATATAACCATGCCAACATCAGGAAAAACACTTTCAGGTGGTTTTGATCCTGTTGCATTGTATCCACCAAAGAGATTCTTTGGTGCAGCTAGAAACTTCGAAGATGGTGGAAGTTTGACAATAATTGCTACTGCATTGGTAGAAACTGGTAGTAGAATGGATGATTTGGTATACGAGGAATTCAAAGGTACTGGAAATATGGAACTACACTTGGATAGAAAACTCGCAAACAGAAGAATATATCCTTCAATTGATGTTGTAAATTCAGGTACTAGAAACGAAGAGTTCCTTCTAAGTAAGGATATTTTGAACCAATCATGGAGAATTAGAAGAATGTTGGAGGTTTTAGATAGTAATGAAAGCCCAACAGAAGTACTGGTAAGTAGGCTAAAAAAGACCAAGTCAAACGAAGAGTTCCTTGCTACTCTGCACGAAGCATAGATAATTGGTATAATTAGTGTTATCAGTTAACACTGTACAGCTATGGAAGAGGATAATATCGAACAAAACAAGAATATATCTGGTCTAAGCTTCAAAGATCTTTCCCCTCAAGAACAAGATTTGGTACTTTCAGATAGTAACAACGGGGGATTTCTTTTTGTTAATGATGATATTGAAGAGAAGAAGCTTTCTAAAACATTTCTTCTAAATCTAAGAATATTCCTAAAGAAACAGAGCACAAAGAAGAACCTTTTTTCCTTCTTTTTTGCATTAACAAGCTATATCTACTCTAGGGTAAGAGTAATGTGGATTTTAACCTCTGTTTTTTTTGATTTAATCTTAGGTGCTACCGATTTCGTAAAAGAGAAGCTTGTAAGAAGAATGTTCTGGGGAAGAGGTAATTTCTTAAGATCTGCACTACAAGCTGTACTATTTATTATTGTCCTTATTCTTACTGTCTCATATATATACCGTAAACCGGTTGTTATTGTTGCAAGTGGAGATACTTTAGATTCAATTGGTGTTGCTGAAACAGATGTCTTGGTTATGAATGCCACAACGAATACAGCGGTTCCAAAAGATAGACCAAGAAGATATGTTGAACAGTACACAGTAAAGGGTGGAGATTCCTTGGGTAAGATAGCTCAGTATTACGAAATTAAAGTTGAAACACTTTTGTGGGCAAACAAGCTTACTGCAAAAAGTGTCATTAAACCGGGAATGATATTGCAAGTTCCACCGAGAGATGGTGTTCTTGTAACTGTAAAGAAGGGAGACACCCTTGAATCTTTGGCAAAGAAATACTCTGCAGACGCTGCAGATATTGTAGACCACAACTGGTTGGAAAAACCATATACCTTGGCAGTTGGAACAGAATTGTTCCTCCCAAATGGAGAATTACCAGCAGAGAAAAAACCTGTATATGCTTCCTCCCCAACTCTTTACAGAACATCTAGTATAGGATATACCGCTACCGCAGTTGACCCAAATGTTGGGAAATTTCTAAGTTGGCCAGTTGGTGGTCCAAGTAAGGTCTCAAGAGGCTTTTTCCCTGGACACTACGGGATGGACATATATCCAACTGGGGGTAAAAGGCCAAATGTAATTGCTGCCGCTGGCGGTAGAGTCATAAGTGCTGGATGGGGTTCTGGTAAATACTATGGTTTCGGTTACTACGCCCATGTAGACCATGGAAATGGATATACCACTCTTTATGCGCATATGAGTAGGTTGTATGTTAGAGCAGGGCAGTCTGTCTCAAGAGGCACGGCCTTAGGATTAATAGGAGATACAGGTGTTGCATATGGTGTTCATCTACACTTCGAATTGAGAAGGGGTGCAGAATTATCTGGTCGTATTAATCCAAGACCATATTTGAAATAGTCAAGATATTAAGTATAATCTTCATGTGTGGGCTCATAGTTCAGCTGGTAGAATATCGCATTCGCATTGCGAAGATCGCCGGTTCGATCCCGGCTGAGTCCATATTAATAAATTTGGGCCTGTAGCTTAGTTGGTTTGAGCACATCGCTGGCAGCGATGGGGTCACGGGTTCGAGTCCCGTCAGGTCCACCAAACTTTTGTTGTCAATCTCTCATTATTTATATATCATTAATATATTAACTTGACCTGTTTTACAACATTATGTCAGATATTCTTCTTGAAAATGAAACTATGGAGGAGTTAGAGAACGAGATAGAGCCAGAGACACTCACAATGTTGGTAGAATTTTCTTTAAAGGACGAAGAAATACGGAAAGAGCTTCAGAAAGAGGGTTTTACTCGATTTGAGCCAGCTTATACAGGGTATCTTAGGGATACTGCACCACTTCCATCACTTGAAGAAAGCTTGGATGAATGGGAACAGCGACAGCAAATGCAAAAGGAGAAATATTTTGCATCACTCACAGAAGAGGACAAAGAGAGAATATCTAAGGAGAAAATTGAATATGATAGGGTTGTTGCATATGTTACAGAAAAAACGACAGAATCTTTCTCGTATCTAAGGGAGAGTAGATATGGATTAAAAGAAATCTTTGACATAATCCTTGCTGGAAAAGGCAAGGAACTGAGGATAGAGGAGATAATAAGGATTATGAAAGAGAAGGGTATTAATGTCCAAGAATTTCCTGAGCAAGAAAAAGGCTTCGATGGAGGTGAAAACCATGGTGAGTCAAGATATCGGGATGGTAAATGGACTGTAAAATACAATGAAGTTGCTCTTAAAGATAGTAATCAGATACTACACGAGCTTATTGCAATAGAGGTTTTCGATAGAATTATGCAAGAAAACCCTACGTTTATCAATTCACTTGCCAATTTTCCTCTTCGTTTGCTCATATCGGCTTTCCAAGGTACTTCCTTCAAAGAATCTGGACCAAGAGCTGAATACGATAGGAAAAAGATGCTTACAATCTCAATTTTAGATTGCTTTGTGAAGGAATTTAAATCATATGGTCCAGGATCACCAACACTTCAGAAATTAAGACGAGTTTTAAACTAAAAAGTTTTCGTTAGTTTTGTTGTATGTATATTCTTGATCAGCACACATAATGTTCCACACACATGTTCCACAAATCATGATATCCCTCTCTTCCAATACTTTCCTTTTTCTTGTAGAATTACTGTATTAAATCTCTAAGTAGTATGAAAAGTACCTACAACCCAAAAGAATTTGAGAAAAAATGGCAAGACCAATGGTTCGAAAACCCCTTCTACGAAAGCAAAGATTACGATAACAAGCAGAAGTATTATCTACTGCTAGAGTTCCCTTACCCCTCTGGAGACAGTATGCACATAGGACATACTAGAAACGACAGTATGATGGACTCTGTTGCAAGATTGAGGAGAATGATGGGTTACAATGTAATGTTCCCAATAGGGTGGGATTCCTTTGGTTTACCTACAGAAAACTACGCTATTAAAGTAAAAAGACCCCCACAAGAGATTACGAAGGAAAACATTGACACTTTTAGAAGACAAATTAAGAGACTTGGCATATCTTTTGACTGGAGTAGAGAGGTAGATACCTCAGATCCTACATATTACAAATGGACTCAGTGGATATTTCTCAAACTTTTCGAAAAAGGCCTTGCATACAAAGCAGAAAAACCAATTAACTGGTGTCCAAAATGTAAAACAGGATGTGCTAACGAAGAAGTTGTAGATGGAAAGCATGAAAGATGTGGCACTGATGTTGAAAGAAGAAACATTAGCCAGTGGGTGCTAAAGATAACGGAATATGCAGAAAGACTAGACAAAGACTTAGACTTAACAAACTATGTAGAGAGTGTTAAAAGTAGGCAAAGAAACTGGATTGGGAGGAAAACTTGGTATGACATAGATTACAAAGTGGAGAATACAGATGAGATAGTAAAAGTTTCTACTACAAGACCAGATACACAGTTTGGAGCCTCTTTTGTTGTCATAGCGCCAGATCATGAGATAGTGGGGAAGCTTTTACAATATATTCCTGAAGATAAAAAGGC
>CAZOFW010000019.1:0-13833 GCA_964579365.1 uncultured Candidatus Saccharibacteria bacterium | reverse complement strand
TCTTTGTACTGACTAATCTGGTATCCCTTTGGTAGGTCTGGATAGAAGTAATGTTTTCTGTCAAAGAGAATATTCTTGTTAATCGTACAATTAGTTGCTAATCCCATTAATATGCAAAGCTCTATGGCTCTTCTGTTTGGTACTGGTAGAGCTCCTGGGAGTCCTAGGCATACTGGACACACATGGGTATTTGGTTCTTTCTGAAAATATCCCGTAGGACAAGAACAGAACATCTTAGATTCTGTTTTAGTCTGTACATGAATTTCTAAACCAACGATTGTATCGTATTCCATAGTTAGTAATGTTAACAAGTTTCTGAGTATTATTCAATTTCCAAAGCCATATCCACATGTTCCTTTGTGAGGACATAGAAAGTACCTCTGCCTTGTCCTTTTTGTTTGATGTATCCCTTTTCTACCATTTCTTGTAGGTCTCTGTATGAGGTCATAAAGGAGATACCCATCATCTTGGTATATTTACTTCTAGTAATTTTGTGGTTTAGGGTTATGTAATCTATGACTTTAATCTGTCTTTGATTTAATTCGAACTCCAATGCTCCCTGCTTTTTTACTTTCTTTGTATGTGTATCTTTCAGTTCTTTGGAGACTTCTATGGCAGTAAGGGATATGGCATAGAGGAAGGCTTCAATGAATGTTGTGAGGTCCCTTTTACTCTTAGATATTTTAAATGCTCCAAGTAAATCTTCGGATATATTGTTGAGGGATTTAAAGAAAGGCAAGAGATTCTCTGGATTGTATCCGTACTGTTTTGCTAGTATCTCCAGGGTTAGTATTGCTGTTATTTGGTTGCCAACGAAGTATGGGGCTTTATCTATGTATTCATATACTAATACGGCAAATTTTATTAATTTATGGTTAGAGTCTTTTCCATCTTTTATCCATTCGAATATTTCGTTAAAGTGTGTTGCAGGATCTACATGTGGGTAGTAGTCTCTCATTTTAAACCATGTGTCATATATCTCGTTTGGTTTTTCTGAGAATGTTTTTAATTTCGCTAAATCCCAATCGTCAACAATGCCCTTCATGGCGAGCTTATTTAAGTGTGATGAAAGGTCTATGGATGGTTTAAGAGAGCTGTTTGTAGTGTAGGAGGTTATGTAGTCTTTTGCATTGCGGATATTTATGAACAATTGGAGATTCTTTCTCTGTGAAGAGATTTCTTGTCCTCTTTGTACCTGTAGGGCCTTGTTGTATCCCAGTGAGTTTCCAACTAATTCACCCAAGTTGTTTAAGTCTTCTGCACCGTATTTCTCTTGTAGTGGTTGTAGGTATTTCTCTGGTAGTGGGTTTTGTGCAATGTCTTTAATTGCGAGTTCATACTTAACTATGTAAGAGAGTATGAGGTTTGTAATTGTGTATGTAGGTGTTTTCATTGTTAAAAAAAGCTGATGGGTGGCTTCGATCCACCGACCTATCCCTTACGAAGGGAGTGCTCTACCAGCTGAGCTACATCAGCATATGTAACAGTATTGTAACAGGAATGGTTGTGGAAATGAAGAGGGGTAAAGTGGGTTAAACCCCTCTTCGGTACAGATTATTTTTCCTCGGAAAGAAGCTCGGAGATTTTTTTGAGAAGATCTATATCTTCTGGTAAATTCTCTCTGCATTCAAGGAGTTCTGTCTGTAATTCTTGCACTGTTCTTTTCGCCTGGTATTTTTCTTGGGCCAAATTTTTTCCAAGCAATTCTTGGACGACATTTATTACATGTGCAGGATTATTAAAATCGTATTTGCGAACCAGGAAAAAGATTTCTAGACCTTCAGCTTCATACTTTAGAACAACAAGCCTTAGTGATGCTAGTTGTATCTTTTGGTTTGTGTTGGTACAAAGATACAGTAGCTCGGCCAATGAAAGGTCTCTTACTTCTTTTTTGGACATTTAATCTCCTGTCTCCCACTTTAAAAGATCTGTAATATCTTAAAGATACATACGGGGATATTATACTACAGGGTTAAAATGTTTGGTATAATACATACAAGAAAACAATTTGGTTTTCATATTGTTCTTTAAAAGGAGAATCCAATGGCTATTTCTGCCTTAGAGATGACAGTTATACTGAGATATCGTCTTAGTGGAATCGAAATCATCGGTGTTGTGAAAGAATTGGCTGTAAGATATGGTTTGAATTACCAGGAGGGAAAATCAGAAAATGGTTTGATAATACCAGGTGCAATATTTCCTTTTCCAAAACCGATCATTCTTTTGCATGTTTTCAATGCACAAAAGGGAGCACTTGTTCCTGATGCCCAATATCCCGAGATTAGACTATTTCTGCATTGCTCTGAACGCGATATAAATAATTACTTCTTGAATGGAGATGATAATATTTCTCAGATCGTAAACGAATTCAAGAAACTAATTAAAAGCATTGATGCCTCTTGAAGAACAAAACGACCAATTGGTTAAATATGTAATACATAAACCAAGAGGTCGTTTTTTCTTTCACAAAGAAATATACTACAGGATAAATAAGTTTGGTATAATACACACAGGAAAGCAATCTGGCTTTTCAAATTGTTCTTTAAAAGGAGGAGTAGAAAATGCAAAGAATAATGCTTGATTTGTGGTTGGGTGGGCCAAAGAAGGGAATTAAGATTCAAGAAGTTATTAGTAGAATTTATCATAAATACTACTTTCTTGAACCGTATGAGATTACAAGTAAAGGGACAGGATATGCTGCCGGATGTAAATTCCCAGACTTTGGCAAGAGCCTTGCTTTTATCGTAATCCCAGAAAATTCGATTGCGCTTTATGATAGGGAGGATTATATAAATGTTCATGTTGCCACATATATGCCAGAAAAAGGAAACAGAAAAGAGCATCTTGAAATCTTAAACAATCCTGATTTGAATATTGTTTCTATGTGCACAGAATTCAGAGATGCTCTTCAGCGTGCATTTGGATCTACAGAATCAACTTAAAGAACAAAACGACCTATTGGTTAGCATTTTTACATAAACCAGTGGGTCGTTTTTTCTTAAATCTACTTTCCTAATTTTTTCATAATATTGTTGTTTAACTTGTTTCTCCAAGTCTCAGTAGCATGAAAAAGCTCGTCACAGAATGCAGCAATATCCTTACCCGTAACTTCTAATACACTTTTGTTGTTTTTTGCGCCATCCTCAAATAGTCCAAGAAGATCTTCTAAAATACTAAAATCGCCCATATCATTACCAGCTTCAAACCTCCATAGATTCCACATATAGTCTTTTATTTCGTTATAAACAATTTGATAGTCATTAGGTAGTGCTTTTGCACGTCCTTCTAATTTTTTCCATTCTTTTTTATCTCCGATTATCTTCTTCAGTAAGTCTTTCATGATTATTTTTTCTTATTTAATTTATTTATTTTTGACGCAACAAAGCTCCATTTAGCCCAGAATAATTGTAATTCTGTGCGTCCTGCATTGTTGAGTGTATAGAATTTTCGTGATGGTCCTATGTCGGATTGTTTCCGTGTGATCTCTACGAGGTTATTCTTCTCTAACCTAAGCAAGATGGTATACACCGTACCTTCTACAACATCTGAGAAACCCAACTTGTTGAGTTTGCTAGTGATTTCATAGCCATAAGTTTCTCCACGGTCTATGATTTCAAGAACACATCCCTCAAGTACACCTTTTAGCATTTCTGTTAAGTTTTCCGTTATATTTCCTCTTTTAAATTTAATATTCAGTAGTACTTATTACCGGTATATAGTACTACGTAGTAGGCACGAATGTCAAGAAGGTAGAAATCTGTTGTAGAACTGTATTTGTGAAAATTTCCACGATTGATACTTTACAATGGAGCGAGAGACGGGATTCGAACCCGCGACCTTCTCCTTGGGAAGGAGACATTCTAGCCAACTGAACTACTCTCGCAAGATATTGCTATTCTACAAAGAAAAAGGGACTATTTCTAGTCCCTCTTATCTATCCTTCATCTATGGCGTACATAGAAATATAGATAAAATTATTTTGCTAATTCCTCTTTTACGATTACCCAGTCACTTTTTAACTGTGTAGATATCTTATGTGCTACATCTGCAGTAACCAAACCATCCTTCTTTATCTCATTTACTACCTGTGATACCAATTCGAGATATTTCTCCTGATCTATCTTCTTACCAGCTTTTCTAAGCAAATCTAACTTCTCTTTAAGTATGACTGCAGCTTTCTGGTAAAGCTCATTTGCTTTCTCTCCGAAATCTACAGCAAGCTTCTTTAGATCTTCCCTTGTTTCTGCACCAGATTTAGGTGCTAGAAGAACACCAGCTACAGCACCAGCTATGGCACCAACTAATATACCCTTTAAAAATGAAAATGTTTTATCTTCTTCCATATTTATAAATACTTAATTTATATACTATATTAAAACTTAAACCACTTGATAAGTAAATATCCGATAACAAGAAACAGAAATATGGAAAGGGATGCAACTAGTACAGAACCCAGGGATACAGATGAGGTTACAGGTTGTTCCTGTAACTGCTCAGAGAGGGTTGCTTGTTGTGTAGTAGTAACTTCATCCATACCTAAATGGTATCATAGAACATGGTTATATATCCAGATACAAAATTAGAAGAAAAACTTTGGTCACAGGGATATACCCTTGTAGCTGGTCTAGATGAAGCTGGTAGAGGTCCTCTTGCTGGCCCTGTAGTTGCTGGTTGTGTAGTCATTACTTCTGCACAACAGGTGGTACCTTTTGTAAGAGACAGTAAAAAGATGACTGAGAAAAAAAGAGAAGAGGCTTTCAAGTTAATAACTGAGAATTCATTTGCTTTTGGTTACGGTATTGTTAGTGCTTCAGATATTGACAGATTGGGAATACAGAAGGCTGTGCTTGAAGCCATGAAGATAGCGCTAGAGGTTGTAGAGGAGAAGATCGGTAAGAGAGTTGATTACATAATTGCGGATGGGAAGAATATCTCCACTATTCCAAACTACAAAATGGAGAAGATTACACAGGGAGATTTACTTCACTACTCAATATCTGCTGGCTCAGTTATTGCGAAAGTTGTAAGAGACAGAATTATGCATGATTATGCCAAGAAATACCCAATATATGGTTTCGAAAAGCATGTGGGATATGGTACTAAATACCATATGGATGTATTGAAAAAGCATGGCCCTTGCATAATACATAGAAGAAGTTTCAAACCAATAGACAAATTAATATACAAAGGGTAATGTCCTCTTGACTAAAGTTATGGGCTAGGATATCTTTTAGTATTAATATGTTATTTTTTTGTCTATGTCACTATCAGAAAATTTTGAATCAACAGACAGTGTCCCATCTGTTTTACAGAATGGTCTTGCTAGAATCGCTGAATGTTTGCCAGAAGAGAGTGTCGTTACTTTAGATTTCAAAGATTATGGAGACAGAGGAGAGGATGCTACACACGCCATCACAGGTGCACTTCGGTTGGCATATTTTATTCCAGGTGGTCAAAGTTTAAAGAGTGAGAATTTAAGTATAGTCTTTGCACACGAAAAGGAAGAAGAAAGAAATGTTTTTCATTTGTATTTAGCAGATAGAAGACCTTCAAAACAAGCAATGATTGGTATTCCTGGACATATATCAGATGTAGCGAGGAGTTACTTTGGAGTGACATGGAATGATAATTGGGACATGTTGGTAAATTCTAATCTTGGAAATTGTATATATGAGCCAAAAAGTCATCATCTGGAAGAGAGTGACACAATGGCTTTACTTCTAATATCTCAGACGTTAGAAGCTTTTTCTTGTTTTGTGAAAGGTAAAGAAGAGGGTCAATTAATATTCGAACATGCGCGTAAAAGAGAAAGATATACAGATTAGGTATATCTTGTAAATATATTTCTCAAAGGATATAATTCTGTCGTAATTATGAGGGGCGCTAGCTCATCCGGTTAGAGCAACTGCCTTTTAAGCAGTAGGTGCTGGGTCCGAGTCCCAGGCGCCTCATAGTCTTCAAGTCATTTACATTCTTAAATATATTCTGTATACATATAGATATATGAAAAGGAAATACATTATTCTATTTGTTATCGCAATTCTTCTTCTCATCTCTATCCCTCTTGTTTACATTTTCAGAGATCAAATATTAGAATTTATTCCCATTTTCGACAAGCAGAATAATACTCAAGATGAGGATAAAAAGGTTGTAACAAGATCAGCAAAGGGTGTGGAGTACAAAATGGTTACACCTCTTCCAAACGCAGAAGTAGATTGTTCTTTTGATATTGAGGGTGAAATACCAGGTGGATGGTTCTTCGAAGGAGTATTCCCAATTAAGTTAGTGAGTGGTACTGGTGCAGAAATACTTACTGCACAAGCTAAAGCTGTGGGAGATGCTAATACAGATGATTTTGTTAAATTTACAGCCAGTATAGATTGTACTGAGAAGTGCGATGGAAATGCCAAGCTAATATTCTCTAAAGATAATCCATCTGGAGAAGCAGCAAATGATGACAGTTTTGAAATCCCAATATTCTTCAAGACCCTTTGTGAAATAGATAGCACAATGAATCTCCTAGTGTATTTTGGTAATACTGTTAAAGATCCAAACGCAGAGAACTGTACTAAAGTATATGCAGTAAGCAGAAAAGTTGTAAAAACAGAGGCTGTTGGTAGAGCTGCACTGCTTGAACTTCTAAAGGGGACTACAAGTGCTGAGGAAGACAAGGGATATATTTCTTCTATTCCTTCTGGTGTAACAATCAATTCCCTGAAGATATCTAAGGGTATTGCATATGTAGATTTCAATGAAAAACTTGGAGAGGGAATCGGAGGTTCATGTCTAGTTGACAGAATTAGAGCGGAAATTACACAAACATTGAAACAGTTCTCAACTGTTAGCAAGGTGATTATCTCTATAAACGGAGAAAGCGAAGCGATCCTACAACCTTAATTTCAATGGTCCAATTTCTTTTTCTAATGCATAAGCTGCATTTAGTATTGTCTGTTCGTCAAAGTATCTTCCAATAAACTGGATACCTGTTGGCATTCTGTTAGATAATCCAGATGGTATGGAGATACCTGGTAATCCTGCTTCTGAACTTCCTTCTGCAAGTACATCAGCTATTTCTCCAAAGAGAGGATTGTCTGCGTCTTTGTCTTTTAGCGCAACTGATGGGGTAGTAGGGGACACTATTGCATCATATTTCTTTAATACTCCATCTAGGTCATCTTTAATTAATTGTCTAACCTGTTCAGATTTCTTGAAATATTCATCTGCATATCCTGCGGAGAGAGAGAATGTGCCTGTCATGACTCTTCGTTTTGGTTCTTCTCCAAGTCCTTCACCTCTTGTAGATTCGTAATATTCTTTTACATTACCGTTCTTACTACCTTCTAATCCATATCTTGTACCATCGTATCTTGCTAAGTTCGAAGACACTTCACTTCTGCATGTTATGGTATATACCGCCATGGCGAATTTAGGATCCATGACAGAGACTTCCTCGATAATGGCTCCTAAGTCTTTTAATATGGCTATACTGTTTTCAAAGTTCTTTCTTACTCCGTCCTGTATATCTAGTTCTAGATATTCCTTCGGTAATGCTAATCTCATACCCTTAATCTTGGATGGATCTAGTAATTTTTGGTAGTCATTTACCGGTTCTTTGGAGGATGTGAAGTCATTCTTGTCATATCCAGCAATTATACCTAGCAAATATGCTGCATCTTCTACTGTTTTAACAATTGGTCCTGGACTGTCCAGGGAAGAGCCCATTGCAAGTACACCGTATCTAGATACTCTGGAATATGTTGGTTTAAGACCTACAATTCCACACCATGATGCAGGTAACCTTATAGAGCCTGCTGTTTCAGTTCCTAGAGAGGCTGTACACATATCTGCAGCAACTGCTGCACTAGAACCACCACTTGATCCTCCTGGAAGAGTATCTTTGTCCCAAGGGTTCCTAGAGGGTCCGTAGTAGGATGTTACTGTACCACTTCCATGACAGAATTGGTCTAGGTTTGTTTTCCCAAGTATTATGGCTTGTTCATCTAGTATTCTTTGTACTACAGTAGCGTTGTAAACGGGTTTGTAACCATCTAGTATGTGTGAAGCGCATGTAGTTGGTATATCTTTGGTAGAGAAGACATCTTTAACTGCAATTGGTATACCCGCTAACTTCTTTTCTTTGAGAGT
The DNA here is from genome assembly GCA_964579365.1 of uncultured Candidatus Saccharibacteria bacterium. Taxonomy (GTDB): domain Bacteria; phylum Patescibacteriota; class Dojkabacteria; order SC72; family SC72; genus JAKPKF01. The sequence goes on along the minus strand of CAZOFW010000019.1, from coordinate 5,688 downwards.
TTCAAAATTGTTGTCGAATTCTTTCGCTTTTTTAAGGGAGTCTTCTTTGTTAATGGTAATGTATGTATTAAGGTCTTTTTCTAATCTAGCAATCCTGTCTAGGTAGTAGTTTACAGCTTCAGTTGCGGAAATTTCTTTCTTAAGTAATTTTTCTCTTAGTTGTGTAATACTGAGATTTTCCATTAATACAGGTATTGTATCAAAGAACAAAGAAAAAGGTAACAGCGATTACTGTTGAAACAGCTACACCCGCGACTGTTTGCATCCATGTGTGTTTACCAAGCTCTACTCTAGACCATGCTATTGCAGGTGTGAAAACAAAGAAGAGCCAAAGGAAGGAAAGGTTAGGAAAGAGGAAAACAAGTGTAAAGAAGAGGAGTGTGGAGAATATCATGTGGCCACTAATCTTCCAGAACAGGGTAACGATGGTAAGTGCTGTGGAGACTACGAAGGCTGTAGTGGTTACTGTTGTAATTTCTGGGTTTTTGAAGAGCAGGATGGCGGCTATACTTAGTAGAAGGAAGATTGTTGCGTGTAGAGCAAAGTAAAGGGGTCTTTCTTCTCTTTTAGTAAATTCGTAATCCGAAACTTTACCAATTTTTCTTAAGTAAAAGAAAAGTAATAATGGAAGTGAGATGTAGAGTGTGATGAAGATTATTTTGTATATGAGCTGTATATCAGAGATGAGAAATACCAGTGTTGGGGTAAGCAACATAGTGAAGAATCCATTAAATACCTCTGATATTATTCGGGCTAGTTTCTTTTTAGGCATTGTTTATTGTAGCAGAAGCCCTCAGTTCTTTCAAAAGAGGGCTTCACTTGTTTCTACTAAGGCCTGTAAAAACCAAACCCTAAAGGAGCTTCTCCTTTGTTCAGTATCCCGTGATCTCCTGTGCCAGTATCATTAGAAATTTCTAAAACTACTGCAAATTCTCCCCATATTTCGTAACCAATTAAATCTTCATCTGCAGTAAACCACTCTCCATCAACTAATTTAGCATCAGAGGGAGCCGCTATTATTTTTACAAAATATGTCCATTTTTGTTGTACTCCATTATTATCAACGTATGTTCCGCTCATGTGGTTTGTTAACCATGCACCAGAACCAATGTAAGAGTCAAATCCATCATGTCTGTCTAGCAACTCGTCATCATCACAATCTTTATTGCTTAACCATGCATCATTCCATTTCATAGTTAGGTTATCTTCTGCCCAGGCTTGGCACCAATCTGCATTCCTGTATGCATCGCAATATGTTCCATTGAACAAATGTGCTTGGTAATTGTATCCCCATTCATCGTAACCGGTTGTTATTACATCTCCAGCACTACTTATTAACTCTCCACTTTGAATTGTTGTGCATTCATTATTTTTTGCCTCTGCCTTAAATGTTAAAGGAGAAACAATGCCTAAAAGGAATATAAATATCCCTGACAATAGGCATACTATTAATGTTTTTTTCATTGACATTAAATAAAAAATTAAATATGTTAGATTGAAAAATTACAATCTAAGTTTCTAATAATACCCCTGTTCTTTTTCCTCTTGCCTTCTTCTCCAAAGAATAAAGATTATAAATAACAGGAGGGTAGCTATTAATAAATATCCCCACCATGGGAATGTTTTTTCATCATTCTCTTGTTGATCTGTAGCTGCAAGAACCTCTGGATCATTTTCATCAGTCAATAATGGCTCTGTGAGCAATGGTTCCTCTGTTGTATCTTCTGTTGGTTCTTCCTCTGTTACAATTGTCCTTGCAAAGAGTCTGTTATTATTTGTGTCATTTGTTCCTAAGACTTGTTGTAGTGGTGATGCTACTTCTACTGTAATTGCTGAAGAGTATGGTAAATCACCTTCTGTTAACAGTTCAGCATCACTTTGATTACCCGCTTCATCTTTTACATAGTAGGAGAATACCGCGCTTCCAACTCCTAAAGTGTTTATCAAGTTTGAGACATCCCAACTATGTAAGACTCCAGAGATTGGTGAACATGAGTATGATGATCCAAAGCTGTAACAAATCTCTTCTAATTCATGGTTATCCGTTACAGTTATTATTCTTGGAGTTGTTGAACCAACTGTAAATGTGAGTGCACCAAGTGTAGATGCGGTTGGTTTTGTATTGTCAACAACAACGAGCTCGACATCTTCTTTTATGTTTCCTGCGTTATCTCTACCCCTAACAAGTATTTCATATTCTCCATCATCTGAAGCTGTGGTATCCCAAGTGTATATTGTGCTGTCAGTAAATTCGCCAGAAGATACTGTGTCAAAGGCAAATTGGCTATGTGTAGTTGTATTGGTTATGTAGTAGGTGTATTCACGCGGATTTAAGTCATAAAATGTCGCTTTTACGTCTACTGTACCATTAATTAAACCGCTAGGAGCTGTTATTTCTACTGTTGGAAGTGTTATGTCATATGTAATCTTACAGCTACCTGCTAAATCTATGGCTGACCAATCTGAATAATTACCAGCAAGGTCCTTAGCTCTTACTGCAAATCCGTATGTACCCTCACCAACCGTAAATGCTCCATGTCTGTATAGCACATTACCAAGATTCCCCCCGTTGTACATCCAACCAGTTGGGGGATTGAAGGAGTGATATTCATATCCACTGATTCCAGAAATATCGGAAGAAGCCTCCCATTTGGTGATAATATTGTAAAGATTGGTGTAGCCATCACAAGCCAAATCTTCTCCCTCTAGTGTCTCAAAAACGAGTCCAGATGGAACTGATGGATTCGTAGCATCATAGTAATAGTGTCGCCATTCACTCCAATCTCCTTCATTTCCTGCATTGTCAAATGCCTGTACTCTGAATTTAACACCACCCTGTTCCGATGTCCCTGGTGTATGATTTCTCTGTGTAGCTGTTGTTGTCCTGTATGGTGCATTTGAAAATAGGTGTAGATCATCATAGATATATTCAATTCTGTAATATGCTATTCCGGAATCATCACTTACTTCTGACCAATCATTCAATATTGGCTGGGTATTAAAGTACTGCTCAGCATTTGGAAATACAATTTCAGGTGCTACTGGAGCTTCATTATCTACTATCACAGTATGCCAATCTACAGAACCAGAGTCTTTGTTGTTAGCTGCATCTCTTGCCTCTAATTTGATTATATATTCTCCATCTGGTAGCGATGTTGTATCCCAAGACATTAGAGATTCATTAGTAAATGAAGTAGTTCTGTTAACAGTTCCTGGACCAGCAACTGGTATACTCCCAGAATATATCTTTAACCAGTAATGGTGAGGATTTGCATCTGTTACTGTTCCTTTGATATCAACAATCCCATGGACATATCCCTCTGCGGGGTTATTAATTTCTACATCTGGTGCTGTCCAATCGGCTGTAAACTTACAGCTGTTATTTATTCCTACAGCTCCTCCATACCAAGCAGATGTATTACCAGCAAGGTCAACAGACCTTAATTGTACGCCATATGTTCCTTCAATTGGTATTGTCCAGTAGGAACTATTAAAGAAGTTTGTATAGAATAACCTTTGCACTAATCCTGCACTTCCATTTGGAGCATTAAATGAAGAGTATTCAAAATGACTAAAGCTTGGATCACCAAGTATGGCATTCCAGTAAACATCTAGATGTCTGGTATTTACATATTGATTACAAAGAATATCCTTATCATTATCTGTATCTCTAAAATATATGCCGGAAGGTACCTCTGGTGCAATACTGTCGTATGTAAGATCACATAGTGGAGTCCAAGCGGATACGTTTCCAGCCTTGTCTTTTGCTCTTACCTTTATCTGATGTAATCCTTCATTTAGAGAGCCTCTATATTGAGAGGCAGTGAAGAACGAATTCCATAATCCTCTTCCTCCAGAAGTAAGTGGATAGTCAATACTGTAATCGTAACCTGCTAATTCAAAGTTATCTGTAGAATCATTCCAATCTACAGTTACCATTCCGATATTTGTATACGAGCCACAAGATAATTCTGGATTAGAGAATCTTAAGTTTTGTGGTACTGTTGGTTCTGTTGTATCTATCGTTATTTTTCGTGCTGTTGCCCATTCTCCTATATTTAATGAAGAATCAATGCCTCTAACTTGCCACCAGAATGCAATGTTGTTGTTATTAACGGTTCTTGATTTTGTTGTTAATGTTGTTGAATATATTAAATCACAAGTTCCATCTGCTGTTGGGTTGTTACTACAGCTTCGATACTCATACCTAAGAATATCAGTGTCGGTAGTATCCCAAGTTTGTAAAACACTTGTCTGATTTGTGAAGTAATTATCAACTGGAGAAGTCAAAAAGACTACTGGTCCAGTAAAATCCTCAGATACATTTGCTGAAAGTGGTGGATTAATTACAACAGCCAGTATAGGTTGAGCAAATATATAAAGGAAAAGGAAAAGGGTAGTAAACAGTCTTGCAAAAAAAACAGAGGATTTTTTCATTAATCTGTTTGTAAATTTATAGTGAGAAATTCTACTAGTACAAGCAAAACCTCTCTGTGCAGATCGGTTTCGCTATTGGCTCAACTTAATCCCAGCGACCACATATGGACTAAATATCATTGCCCTCTGTATGTCTTATAGCGTAGCAAAGCTGGGGGATGTTGTCAATAATACCAAAGCTCAGACCTTAGAAGAAGGATTGTCAATATCCTCTAAGGTTATTTATTTGTTAATTATAAACAACCTGTGAAGTGCTCTTGTAATACCAACATACAACAACCTCCAAGACAATTCATCATCTGGATATGAATCCATATCTGCAATAAACACACTGTCAAATTCTAAACCCTTAGCATTCTCAATTGGCATTACTAACAAACCCTGCTTGTAATCGTTCTCCGTATAATTAATAACCTCTCTGTCTAGATACTCATCATAACCCTTAAGCTTGTTATATATATTCGTAGAATGATTTTTATCTTTACAAAGAATAGCGCATGTTACAGCACCCTTAACAAACTGTTCTTTTATCTTCTCAATTACAACCTTCAGATCTTTTTCACTGCACTTGTCTAATGTATTACCAATATTCAAAACAACGACATCATCGCCATGTCTTAGAACTGCCTCTGGAAGTTGGTATGACTTAGGAAATTTGTCTCTAAACAAACCATTGGCATAGTCAATTATCTCTACAGTAGTTCTGTAACACCTCTGTAACTGGTGGAAAGATACCTCCCTGTCTGTATATCTCTTAAGTAATTCCAAAACCTTCTCCCATGATCTAATGTAGAAAGGAGGAATTATGGATTGAGCAAGATCTCCAGCTAAGGTAATATTCCCATTCTTTGCAACCTTAATTAATGTAGCAAGCTGAACGAAACTAATGTCCTGTGCCTCATCTACCATTACAGTATCTCTTGTAACATGTTTAGTACCGTTAATCTTTTGTGAGAGATATACCATTGGAGCAAGATCTTCCATCCTAAAGAAGTTATTGTGGTTCTCGCTGATTAATGCTTTTAAGGAATACTCCGAGATATTGTTCGGTAAGAAATCTTCTTTAAAAATATCTTTGTACAAACGGTAAATATTTGTATTATTTCTCAGGTATGTTAAAACCTTCTTCTTAATCTCAAAATCGTTTTCTCCCATATCCCCGATATATCCATCAAGAGATTTTCTAAAATGTTTTTGTGCAAAAGAGTATTCTAATGCCAATTCTAATCTCTCTGCCATTTCAATATCTGG
>CAZOFW010000018.1:11750-14140 GCA_964579365.1 uncultured Candidatus Saccharibacteria bacterium | reverse complement strand
AACAGAAGGATGAACGTAAAGAGTTTTGATGTCTGTGTCATGGTACATATCATTGTACCATATTTGTGGAACGAGAGAGGTCTTGCTTTTTGGTCGAAAGACCTCTCCGTTTTCCACATTAAAACTAGCGTTTTGGTATTAACTGAAGTAACATTTTGGGCGTTGGTACTCCCGGTATCGTGTACGAATCACAAGTGACAAAAATCACTTGGTTTTGTTTAGATTCGAAAAACGAAGAAACGGGAATTTGCCCCTCAACTTCTTTACTCTCCAGAGTATGAGTTTCAGCTATTAAGAAGCAAATCTCATTGAAGCATATCTCCTTTCCTTTAAGATCTTCTTCTTTTGCTATCCTACGGAAAATTTCTCCGAGGTATGGCCCATGTTGGATATGCCAGCTTGAATGTACGTAGAGGATAGTAGTATCTCCTACATAATCCCTGACGGCAACCCATTCAGGTACAGTAGCACTTCCAAGTGTTTTATCTATCTCTTGGAACGTACAACCTTTACAGTCAATTACGGCCAGCTCTTTCAAAAGTATCCCTTGTTTGGAGAATCTCTCCAAGACTGAAGAGTCTCTAATCTCAACCTTCATGGGGTTAGCAGAAGAGAGAGCTACTTCAAAGGGTATTGGTACATCTGTTGGAGTTGGTATTGCTGTTGGTGCGAGGGTCTCCGTTTTCTCAGGAGTATTGGTCACCGGTTGAAAGGGAGTAGCACTAACTTCTGGTGTCTCTGGAGGGTACATTGGAGGTCTATCCTCTCGAAAGAAGAAGTATACTCCAATTAGAACAACTACTAAGAAAATAGAGAGTATGTTCCTTATTTTTTTCTCCTTCCTATGAGTTGGATACCTCCAAGTCCAAGAAAACCAAGCAAGGCAAGCACAGGAAGAAGTAAGCTTGCGCCTGTGTTAACTTCGACTTCCACAATTGGAGTCTCAGTTGGCGGTTTTGGAGTTGTCGAAGGATCAGGGGTTGTTGTTACTGTTTCAGTCTCCGTTGGAGTCTCGGTCTCTGTTGGAGTCTCAGTTTCTGTTGGAGTCTCGGTCTCTGTTGGAGTTTCAGTCTCCGTTGGAGTCTCAGTCCCTGGATCGTCGATCAGCCTGAATGATGCGTGACTTAGTTCCTGATAAGCACAACCTTCATGAGGCACTCCTGGAGCCGTGCATATTGCACCACCTGGAGAATTGAATAACGTTGAGGTTACTGTCACAGGAGAGAGTGCAGGATCATAAGTTTGAAACACTGGATCATGATCACCAACTTTATAGCAAGATTCTGCAATCAGTTTCCCTTCTGGAGCTGTGTACTCATATGAGAGTCCAGAGAGTGGTTCGACCTTTACCCAATCACCAGTAGCAGGACAGGTTTCCTGTGCCAGTGCTTTCACCTCTATTACAGCATTTGCTGGAAAGGAGGCGAAAAGTACGCCAACGAAGAACAAGATCATTACTAAAGCTAATAGCTTTTTCATTTTCCCTCCTTATGGGAAATATTTCTGGATATAATACGCTAGTTGTTAATGTGCGTATGATGAGTGGAATGAAACCTTTTCTCACCAAAGTGATAGTTCGGTTTCGCTATTTGCTCCACATGCTTGTTTGAGCGACCATTCTCGAAACATGCTTCATCGCACACTATTTACGAAAGATTATACTATTGAAATGTTGATATTACAATATATCTGGGGGTATTAGCAGGTGCTTATGTTCTGTGCATTAAGCACCTGCTGTATTTACCCATCGTAATCAAATTTTTCTTGGTTGGAAGAATCCCTCCAGGGTGATGAAAATTGGTGACAAAACCATTGAGTAAAGAAAGAGAAGAATGTAGCTGTCATCAACTAGGTCAAAGAAACCAAATATAACTGAGAATAAGAAAAGAACAAGGGGGAGAGAAATAATCACTGAAAGAAAGGATCTCCTTTTGTTGTAGTAATTAGTTAAAAGTAAATATACTGCAACAATTATTCCATTGAGGAAGAACCAGGCGAGTTGCCATTCCTTTGATGTTGAAAATGCAAGAAACATTGCTGCAAGGAAAATTGGTCCCATTAGTATTAAATACCGTCTATATTCATTATTCATTTTATCTTCTCCTTTTTAAGAATTGAATGATTACATGGGTGATATTAAACGACGACTTGAAGTCATCATCTAAATCTCACCCAGATATATTGTTAAAGATCTCTTGTGTATTATATATCTTTTTATGTACTTTACTCAATGCTATAGGTTGTGGTAGATTAAGAAAGTAAAAACATGAATCCAAAGACTTTTATTTCACTTAAATAAATATGGAGCTAGAAAACAAGGGAGTACCAGTAAATGAACTATCTTTAGATCAAAGGATTTCTTTACTTAAAGAAATGTTCGGAGAAGATAT
>CAZOFW010000018.1:0-11650 GCA_964579365.1 uncultured Candidatus Saccharibacteria bacterium | reverse complement strand
AGATATATTTCAGAACAGAAGCAGGTTGGTTCTATGAGGAGGGCTTTGGATATTGAAGAGATGTTTTTGAGAGGGGCTGATTGTTATGATAATGATTGTAAAGAGTTGTTGTCTGAGATTGTAAATGTATCTATTTCTGGATTATTTAATAACCCTCTATAGGCTTGCTTTTTTAATAATTATTTAATATAATTTCACCATCAAAAGCTGTGATGTATTCTTTATATCTGGTTGCCTTAAGAATACGGAGCTAATGGCAAACCCTATTGATAATAATTTGTTATTATTAATGGTATGAAAGATAAAATATTATCTTTTCTGGTTCTGCCTTCTATCATGTTTGCATTGTTCTTAGCATTTTCCCCTGTAGGAAGGGTTGAGGCTATATCAGGAGGAGTACCTGCAGAAACATGTCCTGCTACTGGCGATTGGGTAAAGGTTGACGACCTTTCTGGACTTTTATATACATATACAGCACTAGAAGGGCAGTTGATTGCAGAATCCTGCTACAAGGCAGGATCGCACACTCCATTTTTTCAAACATACGACCCAGCACTTTCTTCAGTTACAGTAACGTCAACGTTATTAAATCCTCAAGGAAATGCTGCTCAGGAGTTAAGTCATGCATCTTTTAGATTGGTTAATGAGCCCGATGATGATATGTGTGAATGGAATCTAGAAATCCCTGCAGATGACGATGATTGTGTTCCACCTGAAGAAGAAATGTGTGAGTGGGATGAGACAATCCCTGCCGATGATGATGATTGTGTTCCACCTGAAGAAGAAATGTGTGAGTGGAATGAGGAAATCCCTGCCGATGATGATGATTGTCTGCCACCCGTTGTGAGTTGTGTCGAAACAACTGATGGAGATATTGTATGGGGTCCATGGACAGTTGATCCTAGCGATCCAACTAGAGAATATCGAGAAGGAAGCTACACAAAATATGATGTAAACGATCCAACAAAGAGTTGTGGAACTGAAGAAGTAGACCCAGAACGAAGAGATATTCCTGATGATCCAGATGTACTAGGAGAAGATGATGAGACCGGTGTAGTACTTGCAGCTACTGGTCCTACAGATAATATATTGGTATATGTTGTAGAACTATTACTAGTTGCTATATTAGTTACATATTCTGTATTCTTTACTAAGACATACTTAAAGAATAGTAAGTAATGAATAAAAAGGTTGCGATAATAATAATGGCTGTACTATTCACTGGTACAGCCATTTTTACATTTACGGTATTCTACCCTACCCTTTTAGATTCTTTCTTTGTAAATACACAAGACATTACTGTATTACAAACAAACGCATCTGAGAATGTACAAAGTAGTGACTTAGGAGAACTACTAACACTTAAAGGAAGCACTACATCTACCGTACCCTTTGAAGTATCAAACAGATATCTACCATCTAACTGGGAGAAGAAAAACACATATGTTAAGTACACATACCTTGGAGAATATTCCCTTTCTGTTTACAGTAAATTAAACGAATTACTCAAAACAGATTACAGTTGGAGAAAACAACTTAACAAAGAAGGAGACATTGTTTTAAGTGGCCCTATGTTTCTTAAAGATGGAATCTACCAATTACATGTACACAATGGACTATCTCTGGGTAAGAAATATTTCCTCTTTGGAGACCTGCTTGAATATCTAAACAGTAAAGATCTCTTACTAGGTACTGTTATGAAGTTTGGAGATGTTAGATTAGAATGTACAACTGTACAAAGAATGGAAATTGAAAAAGAAAGTAAGATATCTGGAGATATGGATCTAGTAATATCTACATGTTTGGAGAGAAATGGAGATCTGAGATTAGTAAGTGGTTGGAAAGTAATTACTCAATAGTACCACCACCTAGAACATAGTCACCCTTGTAAAACACTACGGCTTGTCCAGGAGTTATAGCTCTCTGAGATTTGTTAAACACTACTCTAACCTTACCCTCCTCTAGTGGATATATGGTTGCTAAACACTCCTTTGCTCCATACCTTATCTTTGCTTTAACCCTCATCTTCTTTTCTAATTTATCTACCAATATCCAGTTTAAGTCATATGCTATTAATTCTTTCTGTTGTAAATCACTCTCCTGTCCTACCATGACAGTGTTATTCTCAATATCTATATCTATAACATACAAAGCTTTGTTAGAAGCTATCCCCAATCCCTTTCTCTGTCCAATTGTGTAGTGATGTATACCCTTGTGCTTTCCTACTACCTCTCCCTTTGTATTTACTAAATCTCCAGGTACTAAATCACTATCTGTGTTTTGTTCTATGAACTTTCCATAATTATTATCTTCTACAAAACATATCTCTTGACTATCTTTCTTGTTCGCAACCTGTAAATTGTATCTTTTTGCTAATTCTCTAACCTTGCTCTTGTCATATTCCCCAAGTGGAAAAACGGTATGTGCTAGTTGCTCTTGTGTAAGATTATACAAGACATATGTTTGGTCCTTAGTTTTACTCTTAGACTTTTTAAGTAGATATCTCCCTTTTTTCTTTTCTACTACAGCATAATGCCCAGTGGCGATGTACGGGATATCCATGGAGAGAGATTTGTTTAAAAGTTCTTCGAACTTAATATATCTGTTACATGCAATACAGGGATTTGGAGTTCTACCCTTTAAGTATTCTGCAATGAAATATTTTATGACTTTTTCGTCAAAAGATTTCTTAAAGTTAAGAACATAGTAAGGAATATCTAATGTGTTTGCTACCTTTCTTGCATCGTCTACAGCGGTAATGGAGCAACAAGTTCCATTCTCTTCTTTGTTCTCTTGCCATATTTGCATGGTAACCCCTATTACCTCATATCCTTGGTCTTTAAGTAGAGCAGCAGACACAGAACTATCTACTCCACCACTCATACCTATCATGATTTTTTCTTTACTCTGTTTTTTCATTCTTCTTTTTGTAATCATCAATTGCAGCCTTTACAGCCTGTTGTGCTAAATTAGAACAGTGCATCTTTACTGGAGGAAGACCATCTAGAGCTTCAGCAACTGTACTGTTTGTTATGTCCAATGCTTCCTCTAAAGTTTTACCGATTATTAATTCGGTTGCCATACTACTTGTAGCTACTGCTGCACCACATCCAAATGTTTTGAATTTCGCATCCTTGATAGTATTGTTCTCTATCTTTAGATACATCTTCATAATATCTCCACAAACTGGATTGCCAACTGTTCCTACTCCATCTGCATTCTCTATCTCTCCTACATTTCTAGGATTCATGAAATGGTCCATCACTTTGTTACTATATTCTTCCATATTTATTTTTGATTATATAAAGGGGACATAGCTCTCAATCTCTCAATGATTGGAGGTAATACCTCTAAAAGATATTTAACATCATCTTTAGTATTCTCTTCTCCAAAGGTTAACCTTAAAGAACCATGAGCTATCTCATGAGGTAGCCCTATTGCAAGAAGAACATGGGAAGGATCAAGAGAACCAGATGTACATGCTGAACCACTAGAAGCAGATATACCTTTAGAATCTAGCATAAGGAGTATGGATTCACCCTCGATATATTCGAAGGATATATTTACATTTCCAGGTAATCTTTTTTCTCTGTGTCCATTTAATCTAGAATGTGGAATTGTTTTTAGTATTTCTTCTATGGTCATGTCTCTTAACTCCTGCAAATGGGTGCTGTAGGCTTGAATATCCTGTGTAGCAAGTTCTATGGCTTTGCCAATACCAACGATATTTGCAACATTCTCTGTACCTGCTCTTTTACCTCTCTCCTGTCCACCACCATGTATGAATGGAGATATCTTTGTTCCAGTTTTTACATAAAGTACACCTACTCCCTTTGGTCCATATATCTTGTGACCAGAGAGAGACAGTAAATCTACTCCTAAGTCATTTACATCTACTGGTATGCTTCCAATTGCTTGTACTGCATCTGTATGTAGGTATATACCATGTTCTTTGGCAAGCTGAGAGATTTCTTTAATTGGTTGTATTGTTCCAATTTCATTGTTTGCTAGCATTACGGAGATGAGGATGGTATCTGGTCTAATGGCTTTCTTTAATTGCTCTAGATCTAGTATGCCTTCGTTATCTACAGGGACATATGTAATTTCAAGGCCTTCTTTTTCTAGGAATTCGCATGTATGTAGTACTGCATGATGTTCAATATTTGATGTAATGATATGTTTACCCTTCTGTTTGTTTGCATATGCTACACCTTTGATAGCCCAGTTATCTGACTCTGTTCCTGAGGATGTGAAGTATATTTCATTTGGTTGTGCATTGATTGCTTTGGCTACCTGTTCTCTAGCACTGTCTATGGCTTTTTTTGCCTCTCTACCAAGGGTATATATGGTGGAGGGATTACCGTATTGCTCTGTAAGGAAGGGTAATATGGTATCTAGGACCTCTTTCTTTAATTTTGTTGTAGCACTGTGATCTAAATATATTTGATTCATACGAATATTATATCATCTGAGTCAAATTAGTGAGGAAATATGGCGGACCTACTTGTTATGATTCGTTTTTCTCTTGTGTATCTTGAAAATGAATACAACCCATGTACTACCAGCCATCATTAAGATACCAGAGCCAATCATGACTAAATCAAAATATATGTCCCCGAGATTTGCAACCAACCCTACAGTTGTACTAAGAATTACTGTTGAAAGACTTACAATTGTCTCGTAAAAGCTATACTGCCTTCCCTCTCTTCCACTATCTATATTCATAGCAAAAAGCTTTCTCCAGTTAGCAAGATTCAAAGAAACACCTACTCCAAACACAAACTGAAGTATGAAGTAATGGAGTGGTTCTGAGATTTGAGGATAGAAGATATATGGTAGACCCATTAGAATAACTCCTACAATTAAAAGAAAAATTTCATCCTTATCTTTCTTTATCTTGTCAGTAATATACCCAATTGGAAGCTGTGTAATTGCTCTTGTAAGGAAATATATAGCTGTTCCTACTCCTACAAACTCAATGGTTCCAGTACCAAGCTTTTGGGATAGATATATACCTGAAAGTGCAGATATGATGAAAAATGGACCCCATACAAATACATCGGCCATAGTAAGAAAAAGCACTACTTTGTTAAACCCTTTTGTGTATTTCTTTAACATTCTAGACAATGGTAACACAATTTAAAAAAATAAAATACTTGTCAAAAAATCTTACTTCTGGAATAATGATATGTAACCTAACCGTAACAGACCCCTATGCCTAAACCTAATTATGATGTACTAGTAGTTGGTGCTGGTCCTGCAGGAATGTTTGCCTGCTATGAACTTCTAAAGAAACGAAAGAAACTGAAAATTGCCCTCATAGATATGGGTCATAGAATAGAGAAACGAAAACCATCCGAAGTAATGTCTGGTTTTGGGGGTGCAGGTACATTCTCTGATGGCAAATTACACTTCACAGCTACTCTCTCACATGAGAAAGCATTCCATTTAATTGACAGTAAGCAATACCAAGATATTTTGGAATATGTTGATACAGTATTTACTAAGTTTGGTGTGGATGCAGAGTATTTCCCAAAAGAAACAGAAGATTTAGAGAAACTTAAAGATGAAGCTATGGTCAATGATATTGAGCTAGTAGTAAGAAGAGCAAGGCATGTAGGAACAGACAAGTTAAAAGAGGTAATGCTAAAATTCGAGAATTATCTTTTAGAAAAGGGCGTAGATATTCTAGAGAGTACAGAGGTTGTAGATATCATTGTAAAAGACAATTCTGTAAAAGGTGTCATAACGAAGGATAATAAGAAAATATATTCAGAGACCGTTTTACTTGCTCCTGGAAGAATCAGGGCTAGCTGGCTTCAGAAGTTGGCAACCAAGCATAATATCCCATACATATATGACAAAGTAGAAGTTGGAGTAAGGGTAGAATTCCCTACTTCAATAATGAGAAGACAAGCTGAAGCTTTGTATGAAATGGTGTACAGAGTAAGAACTAAAACCTACCATGACATTGTAAGAACCTTCTGTAGCTGTCCAAATGGTCTTGTAGCTAAGGAAGAGTACGAGGGATATATATGTGTTAATGGTCATTCTAATTCAGATCATCTTTCAAAGAATTCAAACTTCGCCCTACTCTGTGAGGTTAACCTAACCGAACCGGTAGAGAACTCCATTGCATATGCCAAATCCATTGCAGAGGTAGCCTCAACCATTGGTGGTGGTAAGCCAATTTTACAGAGTCTTGAAGATTTAAATAGTGGAAGAAGAAGTACATGGAGTAGACTTAAGAAATCTTTTGTATCTCCTTCTCTTACAGATGTTACCCCTGGAGATATTGCCATGGCACTACCATACAGGATAGTTAAAAATATACAGGAGGGATTGGAGATACTAGATACCGTTATGCCAGGTATACATTCAGGTTCTACTCTACTCTATGCTCCAGAGGTTAAGTTTAGATCTTCTAAGATATCTACAGACAAGGGATTGCAGACCTGTATTAAAGGTTTGTATGTAGCAGGAGATGGTGCGGGTTTGTCCGGTGCGATTACAGGAGCTGCAGTTACAGGAATTATCTTCGCAAGAGAATTAAATTAATTCTACAAGGAGAATGACCAATCTAGAGAAAAGTCTCAGGAAGAAAGGAAGGAGAGCTAATTCGGTTGCAGTTATTGGTGCAATCTTTGGAGATGAGGGAAAAGGGAGGATAACGGATGAGCTTACTGACTATTTCTTAAAGAAATACAAGAAAGTAATTGTTTACAGGGACAATGGAGGTTCAAATGCAGGTCACACTATCTCAATGAATGGTAAAAAAATTGGTTTACACCAGATAGGCTCTGGTATTTTACACAAAGGTTGTGTTGTTGTTTTAGGCAAAGGTATGGCGATTCACCCCATCGATTTGTTAGATGAGATTGAGGAGGTAAAGAGAGTGTTTGAATTCCAGAAACTTCCTGCGAAATTAATGATAGATGAAATGGCAGTTTTAAATTTGGATACACATAGAGCATTTGAGTTTGCTCTTAAGAACAGAAACCAGAAAACGCTAGGTAGCCAAGCAGCTACAGGAAGAGGAATCTCTCCAAGCTATGCAGATGTCATATTTAGATTTCCTGTAAGGATGAGAGACCTATTGTCCGAAGATTGGCGCAATATTCTTGGTGAACATTATGACCTTTACAAAGAATTAATCAAGGGACTTAGTATGGATTGTTCAACGCTCAAAGTGAAGAGATTTAATCGTGAGGATATACAACTTGGAAACAAGAGAAAGTTTCTAAATAATTTAGAAAAAACAAGGGATATACTTAGGGAGTATGTATCTCCGATGTATGAATATATCAGAAGGGAATGGAAATCAGATACACCTTTTATCTTTGAAAAAGCACAGGCCATTGGCCTAGATTCTCGTTGGGGAGTATATCCAGATGTTACAGCATCAAACTGCTGTTTAGATGGCATAACCTTCTCAACAGAGGGAGTTATAGATGCTAAGGATATCTCTGCAAGATTTGGAGTTATTAAATCTACATATACTTCTAGTGTTGGGAAAAGACAGATACCTACCTTCATGGAAGAGAAATATGCACAAGTACTTCGAGATGACGCTCATGAGTACGGAACGACTACTGGTAGACCAAGGGATATTGCATATCTAGATTTAGAGATGTTGAAATATTTCTGTAAGGTTGGTTGTATAGAGGAGTTAGTATTTACCCATATGGATATTATTTACAAACGAGATGTAAAGGTGTGTGTTGGATACAGGAGGGGTAAAGAGAAGGCATATTACAGGCCAGATCAAAAACATTTGGAGAATGTAAAAGCAATATACAAGAAGTTAAAATACTGGGATAAAGCAAGGCTAAAAACATGCAAGACATATTTAGATGTACAGAAAGAAGCAAAAGACTTTATACAATTCATATCCAAGGAGACAGATACTACTCCCGTTATGATTACATATGGTCCAGATAGAAGTGACACGATATTAGTTTAATTCTCACTAGAGGATAATTGACTTTTTGCCCCAAAGCGATAATATTATTATATAGATAATTTTATACTGCTGTATTTATGCAAAGTATAAGGACTTTCTTTAAGGAATATTCATTAGTTATATTCTTCTCTGTTCTTTCCCCGTTTATTCTAGCACCAATTGTTGATGCTGCAACGGAAGGAAGTGTAACTGCAACTGTAACAGTTACAAATGTTTCCTTGCAAGTAAGTGATGGTACTATAGCTTATGGCTCTCTATCCACTAGTGCAACAATGGCGACAGTTTCTGGGGAATTAAATGATTCTCAAACTGTTACAAACAATGGAAATATAGCGATAGATGTAGCTGTTAAGGGATATAACTCAACAGGTTGGACATTGGGTGGTACAGCTGGTTCTGAAACATATACACATAAAACTTGTACAACTACATGCGATTCATCCCCTACTTGGACAGCCATGACTACAAGCTATGGATCAGATATTCTTACTGGTCTTGCAACTAGTGGTACTGCAGATGTTGACTTCCAAGTTGGTACTCCAACCACTACAACCGACTACACACAGCAAAGTGTCAATGTGACGATATTAGCTACAGAAGCTAGCTAGAATATCTCTGATTTTGTAGTATAATGAGGGTAGCTTAAAATATATTTTTATAACTAAATAATGAAACGCTTGTTCTCACTCTTCTTCTCCTTCATTTTCCTGTTCGTAAGTGTATTCCCTGCTTTCGCTAGTAATCTTGGTGTCGGAATTGGGACTGGAAAGATTTCTATTAATGAGAAATTGAAAAATGGAATGACATATAAATTCCCAGATCTAGTGATTATTAATACAGGAGAAGTAAAATCAGATTATTTGGTATCTGTATCATACAATAGTGAACAGAAAGAATTGCTTCCTCCTGCAGACTGGTTCACATTTACTCCTGAAATTTTTAATCTAAATCCTGGAGATTCACAAAAGGTTGAGGTTAGATTAAAGATTCCTATTGATAAAGTTATTCCTGGTGATTATTTTGCATATCTTGAGGCCAAACCAGTCATCGAAGACAAGCCTGGAGTATCTAGTGTAGGAATAGCAGCAGCAGCCAAGTTGAATTTTACAATTGCACCGTCTAATTTCCTAGAGGGAATCTACTACACTGTTAAATATGTCTTTGATGAATATCAGCCATGGTCTACTGTTGTTCTCTCAGCTGTAGTGCTAGTTCTCCTTAAAGTAATTTTGAGCAGATTCATTTCCATAGATTTAAATATTAAATCAAAGAAAAAAGAAAGTTAGGGATATAAAGTGAATGAATAATGAAATTAAAAAAACTGTCTTACAAATACATATACTTTTTTAGTCTAGTATCCTTATCTCTTTTTGTTATTTTCTTTCTTATCTCCTCCTCTATACATGCCAAGGTTATGACACCAATTGGTGTCTTAGAAGGTACTGTAAGAGTAAATATCTGTGGAGATTACATTGCAGAAAATCCAGAAGAATGTGACAGAGACGATTTTAAATCCAAAGGGTGCTCTAATTATGGATATACATACGGAGAATTAACATGTAGTTTGGCTTGTGAGATTGATTCTACCGGTTGTTACAATACAATCCCTAGCGAAGAAAAAAAGATTCCTGAGACCACAGAAGTTGAAAATTCAATTGTTAATTTACCAGTAGCCGTTCAGTATCTGATACTCTTTGATGAGGATGGGGATGGAATTATTAGTGCAAGTGAAATTCCGGCTGTGATAGTGAATTGGATAAATACCTGGAAGACCAATGGAAAAGAAGGTGATTTAAATAAAGATGGGGAAGCAAATATCTTGGATTTTTCTATTCTTATGTACCATATAACATACCCCGATTAGATTTGACATAGAGAGAAGATTATTCTAGAGTTTAGTATCTAACATCAGAAACGAAGACCCATTCTTTTCAAATGGTTGCCTTAAGAATGGCGAGTTAATGGCAAAACCGGTTGATAATAGAGTTATTTTTTATCGGAAATCGATGAATACTGGTGCTGTTCGATTGATGCTGAAGTTACTAGGATGTCTTGTCCTCTCATGGATTATGATTCATTTTTTTGCATTGCTTGGTGTATTTTTTCTTATTACCTACCCGATCTGGGTATTGCTTAGTCCAGAAAAAGAAACATGTCTCTTTTGTATAATTGGTGGAAGACATAACACTGGTTGTATTGTTTGTAAAAAATCTGAACTTGAAAGAAGAGGCGTTGCAGGGAGAATTCTTCTAAATATCCTTCTGATTATCTTCCTAACAGTAGCAAGTATAGGTATTGTATATGGTGAGAAACTTTTACTCGAGAAAGTTGGCTGGTTTGAGTCTGAAAAAACAGTGGCGATGAATATCCCAACAGAAAATGAATACAAGATCGGAGAGCTATTCGTACTTCCAATTGAAGTTTCTGGCATAACTGTGCCAATAAATACAGTGCAGGTAGACATAAAGTATCCACCAGAGCAATTGGAAATAATAGATTTCTTAACAGCAGATTCTTTTGCTGAGATATTTATACAAAAAGAAGTAAGAAATGATCTTGGTATCGCTAGAATTTCTGGTGGTCTTCCAAATCCAGGATATTCTAAAGAAGAGGGTTTGTTTGGGAAAGTTCTTTTTAGAGCTAAAGCCTCTGGTTTAGGAGAGATTCAAGTTCTTCCCTCTTCTATGGTATTAGCAAACGATGGATCTTCAACAAATGTCTTGGCAGAATTCAAAAGTAGTGCTGTTAGAGTTCTTGATGAAAAAATTTCAAAAGATGAGGAAGAATTCCAAAAAAGTTTTTTGGAAACAAGCGTTCTTGGGGTTACCAGTGGAAAGCTGGAATTCTTCGAGGATGAAATTATGCTTACCGAATCGATACTCGAAGATAGTGAAGCAAAAGAAAAGAAAGTCATAAACTTCGGTAATGTTCTTCATAGTGTAGATGGCAGGATTCTAGATATTGTAATGTTAAGATTTTAAAGAGATACTGCTTGTACAGTTATAGATATATTCTTTTGAGTAAAGTCTGAGGTCGAGGATGGAACGGTTATTCTTAAGTCTAAATTCTGTGATGTGTCTCCAGCAAGAGAGGCTACAAATTGTTGGTATGAGTCTGCTGTTGTAAATGTATTCCATCCTGAACCAGAATTAGAGGAGAATTCATGTTTAAATATGTTTGTTCCAGCAGAGCTTCCTAATGCCCATGGGGTTTCGTCTAAGTGCCAAAGGGCTACTGAATTAACGTCTGGTTGTATTACGACACTGTTGAAATGATTCAGTATCTCTGTTGGTGTTCTAGCTATGCTTGAGATATGTACCTCATCTATATATCCATTTAAGTACGAACCATCATCTCTTGCCCCTATTCTTACCGGAGTATTATTTGCCACTGCGTTTGTAGTATAGTTGGCATTTTTTACTTCGTAACCATTTACATACAGATATACCTTGCTTCCATCATATACCCCAGCCACGTGTACCCATTCTCCAGTGGGTAAAGCGGCATCCGAGATAACTGTCTCTGTATCACTACCCCATTTCAATGCAAGTCTTCCAGTATTCTGGTATTCAGTTAATTGATATGCTTGGGTATGTCCTTTTGTTACATATGCAGGGGTGGTTGTTTGGGATACTTTATATATCCATGCCTCTATGGTTCCAGCAGAGGTTAGATCTAATGAATCAT
>CAZOFW010000017.1:0-15039 GCA_964579365.1 uncultured Candidatus Saccharibacteria bacterium | reverse complement strand
TTCTTGTTTCTGTTAGTACTTGGGTTAGCCTTTGTAATTTTTGGATACAATACCAAATGGACTTACAAAGGATTCAATTTTAATGACATATTTTCTCCTGCAGTTGTAGAGAACACAGAGGAAGAAGAAGAGACAGATGGTGTAAAGAATGCTGGATGGGCTCTATTCTCACTTTCTCAGTACAACTTTAGCGTAGAGGTTCCAGATTACAAACTAAAACAGAAATTCGATGGACAGGATGTGTATTCTTACTGGAATGTATCACATGCCACAGAGTATTATGAGCAATCTCTTTATTATGATAAAGCATTGTATAAAGATACTGTAGAGATGACATTCTTTCCAAAAAACTTACCTGATTCAGTAGCTTGTGGTCAAGGATGTGTAAATGAACATTACATCAGTATTGATATCTACAAAAATGATGGAGGAAAAGACTTAGCTACAGTCCAGAAAGTTATTGAGACAAATCTCGATAAAGCATTTGATTTCGGTGGTGAAATGGGTGCTACCTACGATGGAGAACTTGTAACTAAGTGGGATAAGCAGGTTTGGAGTTTTTCAATGGAATTTATAGGGGGAGCAAGTGATGGCTACATAGTTGTTACTGACGAGTATGTCTATTATGTAGATTATTATCTATCAAATTCACCTTCTGCTTCGAAGGATATTGGGGTAAAAGTGCTTGACAGCATTATGTTTTCCGAATAATCAAAAATTGTTGATTAGTATATACAAATAACATATACTATATTCCGTTAGTTAGATAATTTCTAACCAGTATACATATGACAGAGAAAGTATTGTTAACAAAAGAGAAAAGAGAAGACCTAGAGAGAGAGTTAAAGAACCTTGAAGGTAAGAAAAAGGATGAGGTTATGGAAAGCCTAGAGCAAGCAAGAAGAGAAGATGTAAGCGAAGATACCGAAGGCTTAAGTTTGGTTTTACAGATTAAGGCTGAACTTGAGAGAAAAGTAGCAGATATTAAGGCTTTACTAAGTAATTCAAAGGTTATAAAGAAAGAGAAATGTAATCCTGGAAAGATAGATATTGGTTCTGAGATTAAAGTAGATTTCAAAGGTAAGAAAATGACAATGAAGATAGTGTCTTCTGTAGAGGCAGATCCTTCGAAGAACTACATCTCAAATGAATCTCCTCTTGGAAAAGCATTAGTGAAATCAAAAGTTGGAAAAACTGTTAAATTGAAAATTAATGAGAATACCGTAGAGTACAAGGTACTGGAGGTTTGTTAATTAAGAGCCTCGTCTAGATCTTCAATCTTTACTCGTTTCTGTTCCATTGTGTCTCTGTCTCTAACTGTTACAGTACCGTTTTCAAGTGTTTCGTAATCTACTGTTATACAGAATGGTGTTCCTATTTCATCTTGGTATCTATATCTCTTTCCAATATTTCCTCTAGCATCCCACAAGACCTTGTAGTCGTTTGAGAGTGTTGCAAATATATCTCTAGCCTTCTGTACAATCTCTGGCTTGTTTGACACCAATGGGAATACTGCAGCCCTGTATGCAGCTATATCCTTGTGTATCTTAAGAACAGTTCTCATTTCTCCATTTGGAAGAGTTTCTTCCTCATATGCATCAAATAGAAGCATAAGTAATGTTCTATCTACACCTCCAGAAGTTTCAACGATGTGAGGAATATATCTCTCACCAGTATTAGGATCTAAATAGGAAAGGTCTTTTCCAGAGAATTTACCATGTTGTGTTAAATCGTAATCTCCTCTCCAATGGATACCCTCATTCTCTGCCCATCCCCATGGAGCAAGATATTCTACATCGTAAGCATCTTTAGCGTAGAAGACTAACTTATCCTTTGGATGTTGTGTAAGTCTCACATTCTCTTGTTTTCTGTAAAGCTCTTTGTAAAATTTCATTCTTTCCTCTTTCCAATATTCAAACCATTTCTCCATATCGTTTGGATGTACAAAAAACTGTAAATCCCACTGTTCAAACTCTCTTGTTCTGAAAGTTAATCTGTTTGGAGTAACCTCATTTCTAAATGCCTTTCCAATCTGTGCAATACCGAAAGGAATCTGCTGTCTGGTACTATCTAGCACATTCTTGAAATCTAGATATATTGTTTGGCAAGCCTCTCCCCTGAGGTAAGATTTCATTTTGGAATTCTCCAATACACCAACCTCTGTTTCAAAAAGAAGATTATATGATCTTGGTTCAGTGAATTCTGTATTACCACAATTTGGACATTTTTCAGTAATATCTTCTGGTCTAAATCTTTGGTGACACTTTTTACATTCTATAACCTCATCTCCAAAATTCTCTACATGACCAGAAGCTTCCCATACCTTCGGGTGTGTAATTATTGCTCCATCTATACCAACAACATTTTCTCTTTTGTCTACCATATTCTTCCACCAGTATCTCTTTAGATTGTTCTTCATCTCTACACCTACAGGGCCGTAGTCAAAAAATCCTCCTATACCACCATATATCTCTGAATTTGGGAATATTATTCCTCTTCTTTTACATAGCGAGGTTACTTTTTGTAGCAAATCTTCCATTGGACAACTGATGAAGTTAATAATATTGAATTATATATTAAATATTTAAATATGAGAAATTTGTTAAATAAAGGGCAAAATTTTGACATTAGAAGAGGGAATCTTTAATATGGAAAGAGTATGAAAAAGCCCACGAGAGAGATTCTATCTTTTGTTCTATCTATTACAATTGGAGTTCTTGGCTTTATCTTTTTTTCAGTAAATTTTATCTTCCCTGTTTTCGCTGTAGATAGTATTGTTGGAGCAAGTTTTGCATGGGGAAGGACATATCAAAGTGATATCTTCTCCTATGACAGTAGAGGTATTGCTGTAGATAGCCAAGATAATGTCTTGGTTGTTGGGCGAGTAACTGACGATGAAAGTTGGACAGCAGGCGAGATTGACTTAGATCTTTCATCCGCTTCATATGTCGTATCTGGAACTTCATTCTTAGCAAAATATTCTCCTACGGGAGCTTTTCTTTTTGGATTTGGAATTGGAGATGATGGACCTTCTTTAAGCAACAGAGTAAATTTCAGTGCAGTATCATCAGATAGTGATAATAATATATATTTGGTCGGAGATTTTAGTGGAACTGTTCAGTTTGATTTTGCAGGAGGAACCGATTCGAAAACCTCTCATGACTCACAACAGGATATCTTTGTAATGAAAGTTAATGCAGATGGGTCGTATGGTTGGACAAAAACATTTGGAGGGGATGTGTATGATAATGGATTCAAAATAGCGGTAGATCAAGATATCACAAGGGATGCCCTTTACATATCAGGATATTTAAATCAGCAGTTCCCAGCGGATGTTATAGATTTGGATCCTGGAGGTGGTGTAAGAAGTTCAACTACCAAAGGGCAGTTTATCTCTAAATTCGATTTAAGTGGAAACTTTGAATGGGCTTATGAATTTGGAACAGCATATTCTACTTTTCTACCTGTTGTAGTTAAGCAATCTACTGGAGATGTGTATATAGATTCCGGGAATAGTGGCGGTGGATTTCAAATAAATGCATTTGATTCGACTGGGACTCTTTTGGCTTTCAGCGCAGGTGTAACAGGGGCTAGCCTAAGAGCAGATATGGTTCTGGATGAAAATGAAGATATAATCCTCGGAGGACAATTTGAAGGTACGCTAGATTTTGACCCAACGGGAGGAGACGATACTAAATCATCAGCATCATTAACAGATGAGGATGCATACGTAACGAAGATAAATGCAGATGGTTCATACGGTTGGACAAGAACTTTTGGAGGGACGGCTCGTGATAGGGGTTATACAATTGCTGTAGACAATCTGAATAATTATTATTTAGGAGGTTGGTTTCAGGATATAGTTGATTTTGATTTCACTGGAGGTGTAGATTCACATTCGGCAGGACTTGATAGGGCTTTCATTACTATGTTGGATGAATTGGGAGGATATTTAAAAACGTATTCTTTTGGTGGGGAGGGTGAGAGTTTAGATTTTAGTAGCATGGATAACCTTGTTCTCAATTCTGACAATGTTTTGTATGCTTTCGGAGGGTATGTTAATGATGTGGATTTAGATCCCTCTTCTGGGGTATATATGAAGCATGGTTTTGATAATTCGAATGGTGATTATCACTACGATATGTTCTTTAGTAAATTCCTTCCAATCTATTCTACTGGCATTGGTGACGAAGGTACTCCTGGAGTCCCAGGAGAAACTTACTCAAATGATGCCAACTTGTCAGGAATTACATTTGGAGATTGTACATTAGCACCAGTATTTAGCTCTTCACAAACCACATATGTATGTATATTAGATACTACAAATAGCGATACCACAGTAATTGTAACGTCATCCTCTGCTGATTCAAGAATAACTATTAACGATTATGCCTATGAATCTGGACAAACATATACAATGCCTTTGGACTTTGGAACAAATGCTCTGACGATAGATTTAGTAGCGGAAGATACCGTGACAAGTAAAACATACACTGTTTCTGTTTACAATCCATATGTTGATGGTACATATTATGAATATAACGCTTCAGTTTCATACGGTGGCTCTGGTTCGGCCAATATAACTATAAATGACTCAACTTTTGATGGACAAGATAATCTTTACATAATGGGACGTTATACAAATGGTCCAATAGATCTAGACCCAGGAGTTGGGGAGGCTTGGAGTGCATCGGGGACTGGTAATTTTATTGTTAAATTCAATGACAGTTTAGTTTTTCAGTGGGTTAAATTCATAAATGAAAGTAACGGTACTCGAAGACTCGCTGCGGATAGTTTAGGAAATGTCTACTACGGTAGTGCATTTAGTGTCGCTATGGATGTTGATCCTTCTGCTGCTGTGGTTACCCTGACTCCTGTTGGAGCCAAGAATGGATATGTTGTTAAATTGAATTCCTTGGGTGAGTATCAGTGGTCTAAGACTTGGAGTGAAGTAGGAAGTGAATATGTGGCAGATATAGTTGTAGATGGAGTGGACAATATCTATGTAATAGGAGAGCTAGGAGACATCCAAGTAAATCCAACGATATCAATTGATAAATTAGATTCTTCTGGGAACTCTCTTTGGTATAAATCACTTGAAAATTATAATAATGCAAGTTTCGATGATTGGCACCAGATAGATATAGATAGTAATAATAATGTTGTCTTTGGGAGTTATGTATTTGGAGGTTTAGAAATTGATTATGATCCTTCAGAGGGAGCAGATATCAGAGGGTCTGCATATCAACAAGCATATTTTGTTTCCAAGCTTAATTCAGATGGATCGTATGGTTGGACCAAAGTTTTTGATGTTACAGATGAGTTTAGTAGTATATCCACTGCCCCGTATATGGTGGTAGATTCTTCGAATAATATATTCTTCTCAAGCATATTATATTCTGGTGGAATAGATATGGACCCTGGGGATGGGGATGCTTCAATTACCTCAAATGGTGGAGATACGACATTTGTTTTAAAGCTAGATCCAATTGGAGATTATCTGTGGGGTAAAAAATTTGATGCGAACGACGATGTTGATGTTCAGGCTTTGGAAGTTAATGATTATGGTGATGTCTTGATTGCTGGGAATTTTGCGAATCAAATGGATTTAGATCCATCTCCAACTGTCACCAATACTGTTGGGCCTGCTTTTTCTTCTTGGGATCCATTCTTTGTAGAACTAAGTGGCTCTGGTGAATACTTAGATTCATGGGTTGTGTTAGTGAATGCTTATTCTGATATGTATGATATGCAGAATGTAGAATTTAATTCTGAGGATGAGATGTTTTTTGTTGGAAGATTCTATGGCGAAGCAGGAGATAGTGGTGGATTGGATTTTGATGACGACGGAATTGCAGAAGTAACATCTCTTGGTTATGAAGATGGTTTCATTGCTAAATTTATCAAGACAACACCAGAAGGACCTCCAGAGGTACCTGGAGATGAGGGAGAAGACCCAGTCAGCATAACGGATTTAGATAGTAATCTTTTAGGAATAGATGTTTTAACAGATTTGGATGTATCTGAACCTTCGTTAGTATTTTACGGTACGGGTAGGGAAGTAATCTTATACAGCGTAGATGGTGCAATAGAAACGGCTCTAGCAAATGTAACAGTTGATTTAGATGCAAGTAGATCATGGATTAATGTCCATGGAGATGTGGATTTGGTAAATAGGAAGAGTGTTGTTAGTGGATTGTCTACCGCTCCAGGAACGAGTGGCTCTTTCTATCTGTATGTTCCTAAAAACCCTGATGATAACAGCGCTTGGGTTTGTCCAAATATTACAACTCTCGAAGGAATCACAACTTCATGTTCTGGTGGATATAGATTGAGTAGTAGTTTGGTGATGGCCACTGTAGATGGAAATTCATATTGGAAGATACCGGCCACCTCTGACCTAGGAGCGATATCATATAAATACTTAGTAGTAATAGATGAAGAAGGAGATGACGATGGTACTCCTAGCACAAGTGATAATTACGAAAATCTCCCAGAGGAAGTGATTGTTCCGGAAGAAGAAATAGTCCCTGAGGAAATTCCGACGACTAATCCAGAGGAAGAAGATGGAGAGGAAGAGAAGGAACCCATCTTTGAGAGTATCTCCCAGGTTTACAAGGACGTTGTGAAATTTGTAATAGATACGAGTAAACAAGTTAAGAGTATCTTTGATCAATCTCCAATTTCAGAGGAGACTTCAACTTTAGTAGCTACTACAGCTATTTCTGCTATCGCTACATCTTCTGGTATAAACATCCTTCTTGGTAGTACATATATTCAAGGCTATATCCTAAAATTTACCTCTCTAATACTCGGTATCTTTAAGATAAAGAAAAAGAAAAGAGGATATGGAGTAGTCTACGATTCAATTACAAAAGAGCCAATAAACGGAGCGATAATAAGGGTATATGATGAAAAGAACACACTAAAAACTACCGAAGTAACAAACAAGTTAGGAATATTTGAATTTTATGTAGAAAGTGGGAATTACAAATTAGATGTTAATGCAGCAAATTATGAATTCCCTTCATATATTATACAATCACCAAGTGATCTTCCATACGAGAATGTCTACCATGGAGGAAGGTTCCGCTACGAATCTTCACAGGAAGTAAATTTCTCGATACCATTAGATTCTTCTAAGGGAACAATTGCTCAAAGTGTATCGTCAGGTATGAAAAATATTCTGATTAATGTCCTAAATATTACGATAGATATTTTAGTTGTTGCAGGTTTACTTTTCTCCATAAATTCCTACATTAAGAATCCAAATGAGATAAACGCAATTCTTTTGGGAGTGTATCTTTTAATAATTTTGCTAAATATTCTCTTCTCAAGCCAGAGTAAATATAGATTTGGAAAAGTTAAAGATGAAGATGGGAATTGGGTGAAAGGTGTAGAACTTGGTCTTCTTGAGAATGAATTTGGAAGACTCTCTGCAAAGAGAGTTACAAGTGAGAAGGGGGAGTACAGGTTCTTGGTAGCACCAGGAGAGTACAAGTTAGTTTCCCTAGATCCAGAATATTCTTTAGAAGAGGATTTGTATTTCAAAAAGACAGGGAAAGGGGTTTTGGCAATAAATAAGAATATCAAATTGATAAGAAGAGGTTAGTGATTGTGCTATAATATCCCCATATATTACATAACTTTTTAAACATTGTTCAATGGAAGACCAGCAGAAAAGTGATTTACTAGGTCAAAGAGAAGTAAGATTAGAAAAATTAGAACAATTAAAGAAGTTAGGCATCAATCCTTACCCAGCAAAATCCTTTAAACAGTATTCCAATGGAGAAGTAAAAACTAAATATGAAGAATTTGAAAACAAAGAAGTAATCCTCGCTGGGAGAATAGTGGCTTGGAGAGAGCATGGCAAGTTAGTGTTTGGAAATATCCAAGATCAATCAGATAGTATTCAATTAATGATTAGAGAATCAGAGCTACAAGAAGATTTAACAAAGGGATACCTTGGTTGGGATAAATTAGCGCTTTTAGATTTAGCAGATTTTGTAGAGGTATACGGAACAATTGGAAAAACAAAAACTGGAGAGATATCTGTTATGGTTAAGAATATTCGACTGCTTGCGAAAGCTCTAAGACCAATCCCAAGAGAATTGAAAAACAAAGATCAACAGTTTAGGAGAAGATATTTAGACTTGGTTATACATCCTGACAAAGTAAAGCTCTTTGAAAGAAAAGCCAAATTCTGGCAAGTACAGAGAGAATTCCTAAAGAGTAAAGGTTTCTTAGAGGTAGAAGTCCCTATCCTAGAGGCTGTGACAGGTGGTGCAGATGCAAAACCTTTCATTACTCATCACAATGCACTTGACCAAGATTTCTTCCTAAGGATATCTACAGAGCTCTACCAGAAGAGATTAATTGGTGCAGGATTTGAGAAGATATATACCTTTGGACCAAATTTTAGAAACGAGGGTATGGATGATGAACATCTTCAAGAATTCTACGATATCGAATGGTATTGGGCATATGCTAATTACAAAGACAATATGGATTTAGTAAGAGAACTTTTCTTAGAGATAGCAAATAAGGTATATGGTAAAACAGAATTCACAACAAGAGGACATACTTTTGATCTTGCAGATGAATGGAAAGAGATTGACTATACTCAAATCATTAAAGAAAGATTTGATATTGATATCTTTAATGACTCAGATGAAAAGATTCTAGAAGTAGTAAAAAAGAATAATATTGAATTAAGTGGAGATATAAACAGAAACAGATTAATAGATAATCTATGGAAAATTATTCGTGCCACAATCTCCGGTCCTGCTTTTCTTGTAAACCAACCGAAATTTGTTTCTCCTTTAGCAAAAGCACATCAAGAGAACGAAGCTCTAACAGAGAGATTCCAGGTAGTAATCGCAGGAAGCGAACTAGGTAATGGATACTCTGAAATAAATGATCCTCAAGATCAGTTAGCAAGATTTTCTGAACAACAAAACTTAAGAGAACAGGGTGATGATGAAGCACAGATGTTAGATATAGATTTTGTAGAGATGTTGGAATATGGTATGCCACCTACAAGTGGATATGGTCAAAGTGAGAGAATTTTCTGGTTCTTAGAAGATTTAACTGCAAGAGAGGGTACACTGTTTCCACAAATGAGAAATGAAATAGAGACTACCACAAGAGAGATATATGAAGGAAAAGTGAAATTTCCAAAGATTGTTAAGAAAGATTAATAGAAATTTGTTACCAACCCCTGTCTTTTTGTAAATAGCACATAGTGTGCAAGACAAGGGTTGGTTTGTTTTTGGAGCCTCCGATGAGATTTGAACCCACAACCTTTTCCTTGGAAAGG
This sequence comes from uncultured Candidatus Saccharibacteria bacterium, assembly GCA_964579365.1. Taxonomy (GTDB): domain Bacteria; phylum Patescibacteriota; class Dojkabacteria; order SC72; family SC72; genus JAKPKF01. The sequence goes on along the minus strand of CAZOFW010000017.1, from coordinate 5,720 downwards.
AAACGTTCGGCCAATTGAACTGCGGAGGCAACAAATGATAACAAGGGCGAGTACTAGAATCCCTAGGTCAAGGAGGTTGTTTTGTGCTTGGCGGGCACATTTACCTAGTATAAATGACTCTAGTACTCGCGTGTGTTGAGGGAGAACACCCTTGCTACCCATGTAATCTATTTAAAAGAACGGTTGAAATTATATTACATTCATATCCTATAGGTCAATGTAAAATAACAGACATATTTCTGCTATCATATTCATATGGACTCCATAAAAGACATCCTTAACCAACTAAAACAAGATAATGAACAAGAGGTAGATGAAAAACAACCCTCCCTTATAGATACCAAACAATTGGCTACTAACCCTAACAAACTTTTCGGTAACAAGCACAAATATGTATCTACAGAATACCAAGTATACGGACTAAGACTTGCAGGAAAACTAGGAGACAAAGAGCGTGCTACTATGTATATTAAATGGGCAAAAGAAAAACCTAGGGCTATACTAGAAATTGCATACAGTTTTGCTATAGACTATCCAAATGCTAAAGACAGAAGCAGAATATTTATGTGGAAAGTAAAAGAATTAGAAAATGAAAGAAAAGAAGGAAAAATTCAAGAAGATACTAAATAGAGAAATAGTAATGTATATTTCCAAAGAATTCTCTTACAGAGGACAGATATTGGTCTGGGTAATCGCAGATTTTGTAAAGATAGTCGGACTCTGTTTTGTATGGATAGCTGCATCTAAAGCAAGTACAGATATCTCTCAATCATATGTAGTTTCGTATTACCTCTTACTTCTACTTGTAAGTAAATTAACCACAGATTTTACTCCAGAGTATGGATTAAAAAATATCGTAAAGGGAATATTCTCAAACTATCTACTCAAACCATTTAATTATTTAACAGAATATCTTGGAATGAATTTGGCATCCAATGCCTTAAGATTTGTAATCTTTCTTCCTGCTTTTGTATTCGGTGTAATACTAGCTTCAAAATTCGATATCTTAATATTTGGATTTAACCCATACCATATATTCCTAGCGCTAGTAGCTATTGTTTTAGGATTTGGTGTAAATTTTTTACTTGGGAATATCCTTACATTAGTATCATTTAAGATTAAAGAAACAGAGGGGATCAAAATCTTTTATTACAACATAGCAGCCTTTCTCTCAGGAGAGTATGTCCCATTTCTGTTCTTACCATTCATGATTCAGTTTGGACTTCAGTTATTACCATTTAGATATACACTGTCTTTCCCAGTTGAGATACTGACTGGAAGGCTAGGTTCTTATGATCTAAAACTTGGGTTTTTAATCGCAGCTATATGGTTAATCGTTCTTTGGTTTGTATACAAATTGGCATTTAAGTTATCTATTAGAAAGTATGAAGCTGAAGGTATTTAGTCATTACATAAAAGTTTGGTTAGTCATAGTTAAAGCTAGCTTTAGAAGAAGCTATGTATACAGAACAGAAGTATTTGTAAGATTTCTTAGGACAATATTCATTCTTGGAGTACAAGTACTTCTTCTAAATGCAGTTTTTGGAGATAATGAAATATATGTAGGATGGACAAAGAATGAGGCATATTTGGTTATGGGTATATGGAATTTTCTAAACTACATGGGTTGGTCTCTGTTTGGTGTAAATCTATTTAATCTTGAGGGTAAAGTAATTAATGGAGAGTTTGATTTCTATCTTCTTAAACCAATTTCTTCTGCATGGTTCGCATCTTTCTGTGATTTCTTTATTTACAATTTTGTAACAGTGATATCTGGATTAACATTAATTGGGTGGTATATGTACCAGGAATTGAATAACTTAATCTACACGGATATTCTCTTGGGAGTACTCTCAATATTTATAGCTTTGATTCTTTGGTATGGTATTTATCTCTTTTTTGCTAGCTTCACTATCTCTAATCCGAGAAATGGTTATCTTGTAGTTGCAAAGGAGATTTTGGGAATTACTAGATATCCTACTGATATATTTGGAAATACTTTCCAAATACTGTTTTACACATTACTACCAATTGCGTTTCTAACCACTGTTCCTGCAAAAACCTTTATGGGGGAGGGAAGTTATATTGTTCTTGTCTGTGGATTGCTGGTTGGATTGGCAACTGTAATTATTGGAAAAAATATTTGGAACAAAAATGTTCGCAATTATGTTAGCTCTGGTGGTTAGATACAGCTACTAGGATTTTGTCCAAAACCTCTTTCGCAGATTTCCCAGTCATGGGGACAGCTGAGGCATACATATGTCCACCTCCACCTAATTCATCTGCTATGACGCTTACATCCTGGTATCCCTTTGTGCTTCTAAATGAAACATACCAGCTATCTTCTTTGTCAAAATCTGGTTTGATTATGAAACCCCAATGTACTCCCTGGATATTTCTAATATACCTGTCTCTCAAAAAACTTTGTGCTTCATTCACACCCTTCTGTTTAATATCTACGTCATCAACATCCTCTCTATCAATATACATATATGCCATATCATCTGTTATGGTTAGGGAGTGTAGATATTTAATAACAGCAGGAGTTGCTTCTCTTGGGAATTTAGAATTCTTGTGTCCAAACTCTTCTAGATCTATGGGAGAGATATCTTTAACATCTGCGAATATTCTAAAGGTTTCTGAACTAGTCATAGAGTAGAGGAATCTTCCTGTGTCAGAAACAATTCCGTACTGTATTAACTCCGCAATATCTTTTGTAATCTTGAGTCTTCTTCCAAACATATCTTTGAATGTTACATACACCTGTTCTGTTGCAGAGCTTCGATATTCGTTAATGGTAAAGATAGCCTGATCTTTTGCATCAATATTATGGTGGTCGAGATATACAATGTTTGAACTTTCAAAAGTATCAATGCTATCCTCTAAACATAGCGAAAGGGTGGAAGCATCGGTAACGATAACTAAATCTGCTTTTGAAGATTCAATCTTATCTACTATCTCAATATTCTTCATCAATGGCATGTTAATGGTAGGCATCTGTCTAGCCAACATAGTTAAGTTCTTCTTAGGGAAATTCTCTATCAAAAAGGCATATGTAGCTAACATACTGCAAAAGGCATCCAGATCTGGGCCTTTGTGTGTAAGTAGTAAAATATCTTTCGCTTTTTCTATTTTCTTTTTAAATTCTTTTGTCTGTGATTTCATATTCTTGATAATACCAAGTTTGGAGAATATAATAAATGATTAATACCAAGATATAATTTGAGAATGTATTTCAATGATTGATGTAAAAAAGATAATAGAGGAGAGAGAGTATGTAGAAAAAGCGCTGCTTAAGAGAGTCGCAAAAGAGAATCTTCATCTTGATGAAATAGTGGAACTGTACAACAAGAGAAAGGATTTACAAACAGAATTTGACACTAAAAGGGCAGAGCAAAACAGTTTCAACGAGAAAATGGCAAAGGTAGAAAAGGGAGGAGATGAATTCAAAAACTTAATAGTAGAATTAAAAGGTAAGGCAGACGAGATTAAGCAGGTAGAAGAATCTTTAAGAATTGTTGAAAAAGATCTCAAAGAGAAACTGGATGTACTTCCAAATCTCCCAGAAGAGGATGTAGTAGGTGGAGGCAAAGAAAACAATGAAGTTATTAAAGAGGTTGGTAATAAACCAACGTTTGATTTTGAAATTAAAGATCATGCACGACTTGGAAAAGATTTGGGAATGTTCGATTTTGAAACAGCTACAAAGATAGCTGGGAACAATTTCGCAATGTACAGAGGACTTGGAGCAAGATTAGAGTGGGCATTAATCAATCTCTTCATCGCTAAGCATATTGAAGATGGATATGAGATGGTAATACCTCCAAATCTTGCAACAGAAGAATCTGCATATATTGCAGGACAACTTCCAAAATTCAAAGAAGATGTATATTGGGTACAGGATGGACTTTGTTTAGTACCTACTGCTGAAACTGTTCTCACCAATATTTACAAAGGAGATATGTTGGAGGAGAAGGATCTTCCAAAGAGATTCTTTGCATACACACCATGCTACAGAAGAGAAGCAGGAACCTACAGAGCGAATGAAAAGGGACTAATAAGAGTTCATCAATTTAACAAGGTAGAAATGTACCATTTCACTACGCAGGAGAAATCCGAAGAATCATTTACGGAGATGGTAGCAAAGGCTGAAGCAATTGTTGCTGGGTTAGGTTTGCACTACAGAGTGGTAAAGCTTGCTGCTGGAGATTGTGCAGCAGGTGCTGCAAAAACCTATGACATTGAAGTATATATCCCTTCTATGGATATGTACTACGAGGTAAGTTCAGTATCAAATGTAAAAGAGTATCAATCAAGAAGAGGAAATATGAGATACAAACCAGCAGATGGTAGTAAACCTAAATATTTACATACACTTAATGGTTCAGGATTGGCTACAAGTAGATTAATGGTGGCTCTTGTCGAGACATACCAGAATCAAGACGGTAGCATTACTGTTCCAGAAATACTTCGACCATTTATGGGTGGAATAGATAAAATTTCTAAGTAATTAGAATGAGTTTCTTTTTTGGCTTTTTCCCAGATGAAAATACCAATTACAAAATAAGGAAAGTAGTTGGTGAAGTAGGTAGAGTTTTTGACGACTTTCAAATTCCTGTCAGATGGAGTAAACCAGAAACATACCATATGACTGTTCTACATGTAGGGGAGAAGCTGTCGTTTCTCAAACGATTAATCTGGAGATTTAGATTAAAGACACTAGCCTTCAAACCATTTAAAATTTCTTTCAATACTGTTAAGTTAGGTATATCTAGGAAATACAAGGAATTGGTATATCTTGATACCAAAGATGGTGGAGATGTAATGCGAATAACTCTTCTGGATATGAGAAAAATTTTAAAACTGAAGGATGAGGGTAATTTTGTTCCTCATTTAACTCTTGGTAGGGTAAGCAAAGATCTCTCAAACGAAGAATATTCTAATTTGTGTAAAGATTTAACAATAGTAGCTAAGGGATTGGATATCGGGAAGATCGAATTTTATGTAAATGACATAAAATTAATAAAAAGTTCTGAAGATAATTATTCGGTTTTGATGAATTTAGTAGAACTTTCTAAGATTAAATCGTAATTGTTTGTCCATATTGTATCTTTGTTTCTTTTAAACCAAGTCCTCTGTCTTTTTGCATATCTTTTTGTATTTTTTATAATCTCCGCTTTAACCTCTTCAATGGTTTTTGTACCCTCAAAGTATTCTTGGAATTCTTTGTAGCCGATTATTTTTGAAACTGTAGAATTGATTAGATTATTGTCTTTTAGATAGATATTTTCTTCAAGTAATCCATTATTAAACATTTGTGTAACTCTTTCCTTAATATTTCTCTCCAAGTGTCTCTTATCTACATCTATGACGAAATAAAGGCAATTCAATTTCTCTCCTCTTTGGTTACCAAGTTTTCCTCTTTCAATTATTCTTCTTAATCGAACAGGATTAACAATATCGCTTTCATTTAAACCTTTAAGGGTTTCTTTGTCTATTAGTGATTGCAATTTCTTAACAGAGAGATTCTCTAACTCTTTTCTTTCTTGTCCTGTGCTCTCATTCTCTTGCAATATGTAGTTGTAGATAACGGAATCGATGTATAACCCAGTGCCTCCAACTATGAGGGGGACTTTTCCTTTAGGAATTGTCTCTAGAACCTTTCTAACATCTCTTTGGTATTTATATATGTTGTATTCCTCTTCTACGGATACATGACC
>CAZOFW010000016.1:13781-15306 GCA_964579365.1 uncultured Candidatus Saccharibacteria bacterium | reverse complement strand
AAGAATATGTTGTTTATTCTGTATCTGTAATACATATAAATCTGTTCCTGGGAAATTTCTTTGCAGAAAATAACCACAGAATCGGAGAGATTTTTTTGGCAAATCGAAAACAAGAGTAAGTTGTAGTCTCTGCTATTTTGAGATTGAATGTCTTGGTCTATGATAATTACGGAAAACGTTTCAGTATCAATATATTCTTTTGCTGAGGTTGTGGTATTACAACTAAAAATACTTCCAGTAAGATGCAGATTCTCTCTGATTAATTGTTTAAATCGTGCAGAATTAGAAATCAGAAGAAATCTTGTCTGCCGAAGATTTTTCATACTCTACTATTTTAAAGGAAGAATACTTACAAAAAGATTACAGTGAATTAATTATTAGGCTTGAAAGTTGATGGCAATTCGGATATATTTAAGGTATTAATTAATGCAAAATTTCAATGAGATATAGTGTCGGTATAACAAATAGCTCTAAAAAACCAATGGGCTCAAGATCTTTGAAAAGGATGGATTTTGCGAGATACAATAATTTCAAGAAATATAACCTCTCTAATAGGAAGGCAGTAAAGGGTGAGAAAAATACAAACGTTTCTGGGAAACAATTAACCTTCAAGAAGAAACTAAAAAAAGCACTATATATCTTAGTAGGTATAGGATTCTTTCTCGGTTGTTTAGTACTTCTTGGACTTGGTTTGTATCTTAAGAATCTTCAGACATCTTTACCCTCTCCAGATGAATTAGTTGAGAGAACTTCTGATCAGAGTACACAGATCTTTGATAGAAGTGGTAAATTGCTCTATACGGTATATGGCGATCAAAACAGAGAGTTTGTATCTATAGATAAGATTCAAGAACATACTAAATGGGCACTCTTGGCAGCAGAAGACATCGAATTCTACCAGCACAAAGGTGTAGATTACATGGGTATAGCAAAGGCAGTAATACAGAACTTCACAGCAGGAAGTGTTGTTAGAGGTGCAAGTACAATTACACAGCAGTTAGTGAAAACAACAATTCTGTATGATGTCCTTGGAGAAGAGGCCTACAAGCAAACATACTCAAGAAAAATTAAAGAGGTTTTGATTACGATGCAAGTTGAACAGACTTTCAGTAAGGATGAGATTTTACAGATGTATATGAATGAAATACCTCTTGGTGGTGTTAACTATGGATTTGAGGCGGCAGCAAATGCATACTTTGGAAAAAATGTTGAAGATTTAGATTTGGCAGAGAGTGCATTGATTGCAGGTTTGATACAGAGCCCAGGTATATATTCTCCTTTGTATGGTACCAATCCAGACCTTTCAAAGGTGAGGCAGACATATGTTCTTGACCAGATGTTAAAACACAAAAACCTGACTGGTGTTACAGAGGAAGAGATACAGGCAGCTAAGGATCAGGTGCTAGTTTACAACACGAAGAGAATTGATATTAAAGCTCCCCACTTTGTATTCTATGTTAAGAGTTTGTTAGAGAAAGAATTTGGGGTTGATCGTGTAGAAAGAGGTGGATTAAAAGTTACAACT
>CAZOFW010000016.1:0-13681 GCA_964579365.1 uncultured Candidatus Saccharibacteria bacterium | reverse complement strand
GTTAAGCCTTTTGTATATTTAACTGCCATAACCCAAGGTTACGGACCATGGATGGTTGCTCCGGATTTAAGTCAAATAAAGTTTGGGACCTATGATCCAAAGAACTGGGATAGTAAATATATGGGAGTTATAACTTCTAGAAAAGCCATTATAGAATCTAGAAATGTCTCAGCTGTTTACAATCTTCAGCTTGTTGGGATAGATGCTTTCCTTCAGACTATGCAGAAAGTTGGTGTCACGAATTTCTCAAATAAAGAATCGTACGGATTGAGTCTTGCCCTTGGTTCTGGTGAAGAAAAACTTCTAGAGCACACTGCTGGCTTTGCAGTATTCGCGACAGGTGGTATAAAGCGAGATGTTATCTCCATACTTAAAGTTGAGGATTCCAAGGGAGAGATTTTGAAGGAAGCAGATGACAACAAGGGTCAAAGAGTCTTTGATGAAAAAGAAATTTATCTTCTAAACTGGATGCTTTGTGATTTGGGTGGGATGAATGATAGACCAAGTAATGCGAAATATACTGTAAACAAGACAAGAATTTGTGGAAAAACAGGAACAACAGATGGCCCAAAGGATTTAACCACAATCCTGTATCATCCTAATTTGGTAGTTGGGGTATGGAATGGAAATAACAATAACAAGGTTTTGCCAGGTGCATGGGGTTCTACAGTACCTCTGGGTATTGCTAATTCATTCATGACAAGGGTAGCTGGTAAATACAAGCCAGCGACATACAACAGGCCTGCAGGAGTGCTGTCAACAACTGTATGTACAGATACCGGTGCGACTCCAGCAGAAGGAGTCTCTTGTAAGAAGGAGTCCTCTGTATATATTTCTGGGAGAGCTCCACAGGTTGACAACAGAAAAGCATATGAGATATGTAAGGCTAATGGTTTGATACCAGAGAATCTTGAAGCAGCAAGAAAGTATGGCCTTACAACTACAAAGATTGTACTTTCTACAACCTTGGAGAATCAGTATCAGAGAGATGCTTACAGCAAATATTTGTTAAGCATCAAGAATTCTGCATATCTATTTAAAGCTCCCGCAACAGGTATTTGTCCTCTACCTTTAGGTCCTGACAATGCACCTTTAATAGAATTAACAAAACCAACAAGTGGGCAGAAGATTGTTAAGGGCAATAACTTAGAGATTACGGGTTCCGTGTCTGTAATGGAGAGCATAGCAACCTTTGACGCTAAGTTTGACGGTACTGCAATCCTTGGTGCTACATATAATCCTAATGGTACATTTGCAATTAATTACTTTGTAGATGCCTCTACTCCAGTAGGTCTCCATACTGTAAGCATAACTGTCGTAGATAACAAGGGAAAGAGTAGTACAAAGAGTGTTGTAATTGATGTAACGGCTTCAGAAGCAACCTAGATAATAACCGCTTTGAATTTGTTTTTTAAGCTTCTTCCTATCTGCTCGATTATTTCAGAGATATCTTTATTATTTAATGTTTTACTACTGTGTCTTAAGATTACTCTGAAGGTGATCTTCTTGTTGAGATCCTTGTTGTCTTTGGAATATATATCAATACAAGAGATCTCTCCCCAAAGTTCACCCCTATTAATAATCTTTTTTATTTCGTTTTCCAAAGCAATATATTGAGTATCTTTAATAACCTCCACACAGATATCGTTTATACTTGCTGGATATTTAGGCATCTCCTCGTACTGTTTGTTTTTCTGTTCTACATTAAGCAAAGCATTTAGATCAATCTCTAATCCACTGGAGTATATTGGTAATTTGAAATTATCTACCACCACAGAATTAAACTCCCCTATTACACCAAGGACTGTATCATTGTACTTTATCAATGCGGCTCTATTAGGCTCAAAAGAATATATCAAGTTTTTAATATTTGCTGGAAGCTCTTTCTCACTACTCTCAGAGATCAAAGAGTACTGAATTCCTTCAATATGTAGCGTGGAGAATATCTTCTCAAGGTATCTCTTTGCTAAGTAGTAAGCAGAAGTCTTAGAGTTGTTTGTAGCGTCACAGATGACCATAGAGAGAGACCAGGACTCTATTGGGAGACCTGTTCCATCTACAATCTGTCTTTGGTGTGCTATGTTCATTTCAAAGAGTGCAAACTGATTAAATCCTCTTTGGATATTCTCTTCGGTCTTTGTTAAAAGAGAAGATATTAAGGATGTTCGCATTAATGAAAGCTCTGGAGCTAGCGCATTTTTTATTCTAAATGCAAACTCTGGATCCTGATTACATTTCTTTAATGTTTGAACATCGGTAAAGCTGTATGTATCTGTCTCATTTGCACCACTATTTGAAAGGATCTCTCGGATTCTTCTTTTTAAATTATAAAGATTGTTAATCCTGGATGGTTTTATTATCCTGGAAGGTAATTCTAGCTTTATATTGTTGTATCCATATATTCTCCCGACATCCTCAAAGATATCTTCTTTAATATCTATATCCATACGCCAGTAAGGAATAGATATTTTTACATTCTCCTTCTCTTCTTTCTCTATCCCATACTCCATATTTGAAAGAATCTTTTCAACAGTTTCTTTATCCAAGTCTGTTCCAAGATGTGTATTTAGAGAAGCAAGAGTGAACGAAAGTGACTTGGTTTTCTGTGGTAGCGCATATATGTCTACTATCTCTGATGCTATTGATGCTTGTGTCAGTTCCTTAATTAATTCAATTGTTTTATCTAATGTTGGAATACATGTATCTGGGCTTATGGCATGTTTAAATTTCGTAGCAGCTTCTGTTAAAATTCCAAGTCTCATGGATGTTTTTCTGATGGCGGTTTTGTCGAAATTAGCACATTCAAGAACAATTCGTTTGGTGTTCTCATCTACCTCAGTATCTTTTCCTCCGATAATGCCTGCTATGGCTATTGGGTGGGTACTATCTGCAATTACCATTGTATTTTCATCTAGTTCATAGAGTTTATTATCTAGAGCAAGTATCTTCTCCCCTGTTTTTGCCATCCTGATATTTATTCTTGCAACTCCCTTTGCTTTCAAATCGTTGTTTACTAATTTGTCGTAATCAAATGCATGAAGAGGTTGGCCAATAAGATGTGCTACATAGTTTGTAATATCTACGACATTGTTAATAGACGCAATCCCAGATTTAACTAAGAAGGATTTCAGCCATATGGGAGATTCCTGAATGTTAATATTGTCAAATGATATAGCTGTGTATCTTGGACATATTACTTCCGCATCGTTTTTAATTTCGATATTTAAACAGCTTGTCTCTTCTGTAGACTTTTTATTATTATCTAGATACCACTGTGGTGATTCAAATTTGCTATTTGTAATCGCGGATAATTCTCTGGCTATTCCTAAGATACCGAACAAGTCGCCTCTATTTGTAAGAGCTTTGTTTTCTATATCAACGATCATGTCATCTAATTCGTAATATTTTGCAAAGCTTTCTCCAACAGGCGCATCGTTTGGGAGTCTCATTACTTTCGTGTAATCTGTTCCAAGATTTAATTCTTTCTCTGCGCCCAACATTCCATCTGATTCAACATCTCTCATTTTTCTTTTCGAAATTACCATGGGTTCGGTCTCTGTATATATTGTGTAAGGGACCTTGCTTCCAGGTCTAAGATATGCGACCTTGTTTCCAACTTCTAGAGTTTTGTCTCCAGCTACTACCTGTATTAGTTTTTTATCTCCTGTGGAGATTTTGTAAATGGATAATTTGTCTGCATTTGGATGTTCCTGTTTCTCTATTATCTCTGCTATTACTATCCCCTCGTAATCTTCTCTTAAGTCATGGGAATTCTCTACTTGCCCAATATGTTCAGATATTAATCTGACAATTTCCTTATCGTCTAACTTCACACCACTTAGTTTTTTTAGAAGATTAATAGATGCTTTCATATTTAAAACTGTCTAAGGAAATTTAGGTTAGAGTCTCTAAGGTGTCGAATATCTTTAATTCCAAGTTTAATCATTGTTAGTCTGTCTACACCAAATCCCCATGCGAAACCGGAATATATATCTGGGTCGATACCACCCTGTTTTAGTACATTTGGATGAATCATTCCGCATCCCATGAGTTCTATCCATCCAGAATGGTTACATGTTGAGCATCCAGCTTTATCACAGAAAGGACAACTAATGATGAATTCACAATCTGGTTCTGTGAATGGGAAGAAGGCAGGCTGTATTTTTACTTCTAATTCTTTTTCAAGATATGCTTCCAAGAATGTTTTTATTGTAGCCTGCATATTTGCGAGAGAGATTCCTTTGTCCACATATATTCCTTCTATTTGGTAGAAGGTATGTTCATGACTGGCATCCGTTGCTTCGTTTCTGAAACATCTCCCAGGAAGTACAACTCTAATTGGCGGAGGTCCGAATTTCTTTAAGGCTCTATTTTGCATTGTAGATGTATGTGCTGGTAGGACAAACCCATCCTCTGTCCAGAAGGTATCGTACATATCTCTTGCAGGATGTCCTTTAGGGAAGTTTAGAGATTCAAACATATGGTAATCGTCATCTATCTGTCTGCTCTCCAAAATATCAAAGCCCATATCTTTAAATATGTCTGCGAATATCTCAACTTCTTTATGTAGAGGATGTTTAGAACCTTTAAGATCTAAAATCTTAGGTAACTTATCTGCTGGTGTATTTATATCAAATGGTGCTGTTGGGTCTATCTTCTCATTTGTAGTAGTTTTGCTCTCTTGAATCTTTTTCTTTTCTAGTATATCTGTAGATATATTTTTTAATTCATTTATATTTTTTCCGTACTCTGCCCTATCCTTCTTGTCGATCTTGGAGATATCTTTAAATGCTAATGTTACAATTCCCTTTGTTCCGAGATATTTCTCTTTGAACTCAACATATGTAGTGGTATCTTTTAGTATCTCTGTTTTAATCTTTTCTAATGTTTTTACTGTGTGCATATTCCCTATATTGTATATTGTTATGTTAAAAAGAAAAAGGACTCTTTGGAGAGTCCTTTAAATGTCAAAAGTTAAGGTACTCTACAGTGATTTTACTATAAAGGAGAATACCATAGGATTGTTATATGCGATATCAGCAAGTACCATTCTGTTCATTGTGTTCTTTTTATTCTTTAGTCCACCTATTAAGTCTTTGTATTGTATATTGTTATTTTTGCAAGCTGCATTTATTCTAGAAATCCAAACCCTTCTCATTTCACTTGCTTTTCTCTGTCTGTGATTATATGCATACTGACCAGCATGTAGATATGCCTCATGAGCAACTTTGTAAAGATTGCTTTTTGTCATCCTATATCCTTTTGTAGATGCTAGGATTTTATTATGTTTTCTACTTCTTACTTTTCCACCTTTTACTCTCATGGTCGTATATCTATATGTTAACTATTTTTCTTCTAATTTTTCTATCGTTTGTTTTACCAACAATGGCATTAGAAAGCTGTCTTCTCTTAGATCTTGAAGATCTTTTTGTCTTCAAATGTCCTTGATGACTCTGCTTATATCTTAACTTCGGCTTTCTGTTCCCCCTCGGGTTGGATAACCGTATTCTTTTCTTCGCTGTTTTGTTTGTTTTTTGTCTTGCCATCTGATTTAAAAGTAATTGAAATTCTATTTCCTTCACTCTTTGGGTCGGTCTCGATACTACTATAATCTGTAAAATTAGTCAATATTTCGCTAAAAACTGCTCTTGCTTGATCCATACTCTGTCTGCCTTTTTTAACCATCGTGAGCTTGACTTGGTGTCCTTTGGTAAGAAATTCATGAGCCCTCTTTATTCTGTAGTCTGTGTCTCCAATATCCATGACGGGTGTAAACCTGAATTCTTTCTGTTCTTTCATTTTCCCGCCTTTATTCTGCCTTTTCTTCTTGTTCTGCTCGTAGATATACTTTGAGAAGTTCATAATTCTACAAACGGGAGGTTTTGCACTTGCTCCTACCTCTACTAGATCTAGCCCTGCGTCTAAAGCGAGTTTTCTTGCTTGTTCTGTATCTACAACTCCCAAATTCTCTCCCTTGTCATCAATTAATTGTACCTGTGGTACACGAATGTATTCATTTACTCGTGGACCGTAATCTTTTTTAAATTCTTTTTTCTCTCCGTAAGACATTAATTATTTATATATTTAATTTAATTTTCAGAGGATTTACCCTTGGTACGGACCTCTTCTTTTAATGTATCTATGAATTCTTGAGTCTTCATTAATCCATGTTCGTTACTCTTTCTTGCTCTAATTGAAACGGTCTGGGTATCTAGTTCCTTGTCGCCAAGTATTAGGATGTAAGGGATTTTCATCTTCTCAGCATCTCTGATCTTAGACTGCATGCTCTTGTTTCTGTCATCTATCTTTACTCTTAGATGTGCTTCCTTAATGTCATCTCTTACCTGTTTAGCATAGTCGTTGTGCTTCTCTGAGATTGGGATTACATATACCTGTTCTGGAGCAAGCCAAAGTGGGAAATCTCCACCATGGTGCTCAATGAGGAAGGCAAAGAATCTCTCAAAGGAACCAATTAATGCTCTGTGAATTACATATGGTTGCTTTTCTTCTCCATCCTCATCTATGTATTTAATATTGAATTTCTCTGGTAGGTTAAAATCTAACTGTAGGGTTGAGATAGAATCTTCTTTACCAAATACATTAACGGCTTGGACATCTATCTTTGGTCCGTAAAATGCTGCATCTCCAGGCATTTCTTCAAATTCAAGACCTCTGTCTTTGAGAACTTTTCTAAGTGTCTCTTCTGCAAATTCCCATCTTTTTGGATCTCCGGCATATTTGTCACTCTTTGTTTTCCAGTCGGAAAGTGAGAGTCTAAATTTGTAATTGTCGAAACCGACATCCTTGTAAAAAGTGTCTAGTAAATCTAAGGTCTCATTTATTACTTCATCAAGTTGATCTGGTGCGCAGAAGATATGTGCATCGTTTTGTGTAAATCCTCTAACTCTTTGTAACCCTTGTAGCTCTCCAGTCTTTTCATATCTATATACTGTTCCAAACTCTCCAAGTTTGTATGGCAAGTCTCTGTAACTCTTTGGAGATAGATTGTAAACCATCATTCCTGCAGGACAGTTCATTGGCTTTAGGTAGTAAGTCTCATCGTCGATAACTATTGGTGGATACATAGAATCCTTGTAGAAATCTAAATGGCCAGAGGTTTTAAATAAGATTTCTTTATTTATATGTGGAGTTAATATATGTAAATAACCAGCCTCTTCTTCTAGATCTAGCATATACTCTTCAAGTATTCTTCTAATCTTGTATCCTCTTGGAAGCCATACAGGAAGTCCCTGCCCTATCTCTGGGATAATGGCGAAGAGTTCCAACTGTTTTCCTAGTTTTCTGTGATTTCTCTGTTCTGCCAATTGCATTTTAGCTAAATGCTCTTTTAATTCTTCTTTTGTTTCAAATGCAGTCCCATATATTCTCGTTAGCATCTTTTCCTTTTCACTTCCTTTCCAGTAAGCTCCTGCAGTTTTTGTAAGTTTTACAAAACCAATTTCTTTTGTACTTTCAATATGTGGACCACGACAAAGATCTGCGAAATCGTTGCTACCTGTTATGTAGAAACTTAGCTCTTTGTCGGGAATTTCTTCTAGTAATTGTAATTTGTATGATTGATCTGTTTTTTCGAGATATTCTTGAGCTTCTTTTCTTTTCATAAAGATCTGTTTGATTGGTAAATCCTGTTTTATGATTTCCTTCATCTCCTTTTCTATCTTTGGGAGATCCGTTTCTTCAAGTGGTTCTGAGAATTCAAAGTCATAGTAGAAACCATTGTCTATTGCGGGTCCTATGCCTAATTTTGCATCTGGGTACAGCTTAAGAACCGCTTGTGCTAGTACATGAGATGCGGAGTGTCTAATCTTTTCTATTTTTGGTATTTCTTCAACATCACTGTTCATATATTTAAAACTAAAAGTTTATATTTAAGGGAAAAGCCTCATTAAAAAAAGAGTTGTGTTGTAAAAACTGTTTTACAGATTTTTTCTTTGTACAGACCTGTTTTGTTATACATTTTTCTAATTCTATATTTTTCTTACTGTTTTTGCAATTATCTTTTAGTATCAACGATATATATTGATATACAATTTAATCCTATCTCATAAGTTTCGAGCTTTTTCATTCCTGCGATTGCTAATTTCTCAATTGGATATCTTCGTGGATGTTTAACTATTAGGGCTCCTTTAAAATGATTTGTTTTTGGATTTTGAATACCGGTAATTAGGAGTGCTGCCATGTTCATAACTCTCTCCATCTTGAAGACATTTTTTGTATTAAACAGTTTGTAAGGAGGATCCATGAAAATGATGTCGAATTTGGGTAGTTTTTTCTGGTTTGTTTGCTTGAAAAGATAATCCTCTGTTTTTGATTTGATTATTTCTGTTTCAGGTAGGTATCCAGTATGGGCGATATTCTTTTGAAGTACAAAGTATGCATTTCTAGATGCATCTACAAATGTTGCTGATTTTGCACCCCTGGAGAGTGCTTCTAGTCCAAAAGATCCTGCTCCTGCGTAGAGGTCAAGGATATCTTTCTTAACAATGTCTTCTCTTAGAATGTCAAAGATTTTTATTTTCATTCTGTCTGTAAGTGGTCTTGTCGTTTTTGGAATTTCAAGTTTGAAGTTTTTTGCTTTCCCTCCAGATATTCTAACAAAGGTATCAATGGTGGGTTCTTTACTCATTAAGCGTTTTTTAAGGAAGCTATCTTCTCTCTCCTCAAATTCTTCTGGAGTGTCAACCTTCCATTTTCTTTTGTCTTTTCTTAATTTTTTGAATGATTCAATTTTTAAACTCATGCGGGTATTATACTACAATTAATCGATTTTGACGCCTCCAAACTGTAATCCTTCTATTTGAAACGATGTTTGTAGGGAAGAGAATTGGGCTGTGGCAGACCAAGCTCCTTCAAGATCAGCCGTGTCCCAGAATCTAATTCTCCAGTAATATGTTATGTTCTCGTTTGTTAATGGAGTTCCAGCATATGTGATATTTTCACTTCTATATCCATGAGCTATTGATGTAGCTTGTTGACCAGAATCCCACATAACAGTTCCTGTAAATGTATTGTTAGTATTGACCTCTATTTCATAGTAGTTCGCATCGTCTTCATTAGGATCTGCATGCATTGCTGAAAAATAGGGGGTAAAACCAGATATTCTTGTTGGATTGGTTGCACCATTGGTTAACAGAGCTGTTGGAGCAAATGGCGGACCTTGCATTAAGAAATTTGCAGTTGAGGACCATGGACTTGTGGCGCCATTGTTATCTGCGAATTTAATTCTCCAGTAGTATGTAGTACCGTTTAGTGTAAGAGTTGTGCCAGCGTAGGATATATCTGGACTTCTAGCACCAATTGCTGTGGCAGTCATTGATGTCAATGTACTATCCCACATAGATGTCCCAGAGAAATCCTCTGCTGTATTAACTTGTATTTGGTAATGTACACCAGTATCTCCCGTATTTGGATCGTTGAATATTGCGCTAAATTCTGGAGTTGTATCCATAACGGTATATGGATTAGTTACTCCCTCTGTTAGTAGAGATGTTGGTGCTGTTGGTACAGTATTCATTGTGAAGTTAGCAACAGAAGACCATGCACCTGTAGCTGCACTGTTATCTGCAAATCTAATTCTCCAGTAATATATTGTTCCGTTTAATGTAAGCGTAGTACCAGCGTAAGATATGTCTGGGCTTCTTGCACCAATTGCTGTCGGTGTCATTGCTGTAAGTGAACTATCCCACATAGATGTCCCAGAGAAATCTGATGCTGTATTGACCTGTATTTGATAGTAATCACCAGTATCTCCTGTATTGGGGTCATTGAAGATTGCACTGAATTCCGGTGTTGTATCTCCTACTCCCGTTGGATTTGTTGCTCCTTCTGTTAACAAAGATGTTGGTGCTGTTGGTGCTTCATTCAAAAGTGTAAAACTTGCGGTCACTGAAATATCTGCTGTAACACTTGTATCAGTTCTTGGATTAGATGTGGAACTATCGCTCCAATTCACAAAACCGTATCCTGAATCTGGCACTGCAGTAACGGCAGTACCACTACTATTTCGACATATTGATTGAGGACTTGTTCCAGTTATTGAGCCATTACTTCCTGGTGTATAAGTGAGTGTATATTTTAACAACCAACATGTCCTTGTATCTGTGCCACATGATCCACAGCAAGAGTCTTGATAATATTTAGTACATTCTGTGGTTGTAGTTGAACATCCAGTATTGGTTGTACTGTAACCGCTAGGGCAAGCGGGAGGAGTACATGTACATGTACCACAAGAATCATCACAGTTATCGCAGCACATATCTGAACCACACTGAAACTCACCACTATAGCAGGTAGCTCTAAATACACATCCCCCTGGGCCCGTACAGCCACAAAGATTGTGAGAATAACATTGATCAGGGCAGGTCCCTGAACATGCAGTTACATTTTTTAATGGTGTTGTAGACAAAAATCCAAAGAAGGAAAGAAGAACGATATTTGATATCAATATATATAGCTGTTGTTTTTTATTAATAATGATATTCAACATTACTTATTTATTCCTGTTGTTTTTATTTAGTTTCTTCTTTTCGCTGTATGAACCAAGAAACCAACCCAAAGCTGTGGCAAATAATATTACAAAGATAAAGGCAATATATTCACCTTTGTTCTCGAAAAAGGAACTTTTTTGAGATACTCCAGTATCTAGGATTGGTTGGATTACTTTTTTCCCTGTCCCAACGACTAAAGTAATCAATGGAGTTGTTTTTTTTGTATTTTCTAATTGAGCAGTTACAGGATATTTGCCCTCATTCATATTTGTTATACTGAAAAGAACAATCCAATCTCCATTCTCACGTGTAGTTACGGTTATTTTTTTGTCAGAGTAATATACAGTTACGTTACTTTTGGGTTCGGCTTTTCCGGCTATTCTGACAGCGTCATCTTTTGCAACGTAAATGTCCTTGTTTTCTGTAATTTCTACAATTTCGTTATTTACAGATACAGATGTAACAGTAAATTGAATCTCTTCTGTAGCTCCATTAATTTTCTGTCCATATGCTTGAAAGAGTATTGGGGCGTAGTATGGTGATTCCGTTTCAGAATCTTTATATTTATCTAAATCTGCGGATTGAATCGCTGAAGGTGAAAGAAAAATTACTAAAAAGATTAATAATTGAAAGAGGTGTGTTTTTTCCATTGCTTGAATTAATTTTGAAATATTACTCATTGATTGTCAATTTCTCTTGTAAGTTAAGTGCTGTGGGATTTCCGTAAAGTACGTAAATTATTTTCCCATCGCGAGGTAGGGATGGAATCTTAATTAGAACTTCGGTATCTGTGGTATTACACTCTCCTTCTATCCAATATGGAAGAGAGGTTTGATCGTCATCGTCCAAAAATCTTAGATCATCACAGTCCGGTTGTAATTTCCCGGAATTAATCAATTTCGCAGTATCAAGTTTTACAGAGACGGTTTTATTAATAAGCATTGACCCCTTGTTTGGAATTGATATAGATTTCTTGTATAACCAACTACTAGAGGTCCAGCCTAAACTTTCAGAGTCTTTGTCTGTTAAGAAATAGTAACCGATACTACATCCGACAATTATTAATGTGGCTAACCCAATCAGTATTGTTCTTCCTGAAATTCTCATCTATATATTCTAACAGAAAAAATTATCTTTCTCTTGTAATCTCATACAAGATTATACTTGCACAATTAGCGACATTAAGAGATTCTTTCTTTCCTCTCATAGGTATATATATTTTCTTGTCACTTTTCTGGAGAATTTCTTGATCTACCCCATTCTTCTCATGTCCAAAGACCAGTGCTAATTCTTCTGGATATTCTACTTTTTGGAAATTTTGAGCATCATCTGTTAGTTCTACAGAGTAGATTGGAATATTTCTTTCTCTCAATTCAGCTAATGCTTCTTTTGTAGTATCGTAGTGCTCGGAAGCTATCATTTCGGTAGCTCCAAGAGCGGTTTTCTCAAGTTTTGGGTTATCTATTGGTGTTGTCATACCACAGAGATATATCTTTTCTACACTTCCTGCTCCGTCTGCAGTTCTAAATATGCTACCTACATTAAATACAGATCTAATATTGTCTAGTACAATATGTATTTTCATCTAAATATATTTTCTAAAATATTTTCGATTTGATTATTACTTTTTAACAGTCTTTTTGCAACACTTCTTGCTTTCTTTAATGTATCTAAATCGTGTATAGAAGCAACTTTGAAGTTAGGGATCCCAGATTGTGCTATCCCATATACCTCTCCTGGGCCCCTACTCTGTAGGTCATATTCTGCTACATCAAAACCAGAGCTATGTTTACTAAAATACTTAAGCCTCTCTTCGGCCTTTGAATCTTTCTCTACCTCTACTCCTGGAATGGCGTAGCAGTAGGATTGTTTGTCGCTTCTTCCTACTCTTCCTCGTAATTGATGAAGTTGTGCTAGACCGAATCTTTCTGCATTCTCAATTACCATAATGGTGGCATCTGGGATATCTATGCCTACCTCTATTACGGAGGTGGATACTAAGACATTGTATTTTTTCTTTTTGAAATCGTTGAGGATTTTGTTCTTCTGAGTATCTTTCATCCTTCCATGTAGATATGTTATTGAGATATCTGAGAAATATTTCTCTTTCAATTCTTCAAAACTTGCTAAGACTGTTTTAGCAACGGAGACTTCTGTTTCCTCTATGAGGGGGTATATGATGAAGGCTTGCTCTTTCATCTCACTCTTCTTTATTTTATCTACTATCCAATTAAAGCAGTCATCTCTTTTTGCAAAGGGTGTGTAATAGGATTTAATTTCTTTTCTGTTTGTAGGTTTTTCTCTAATTTCCGAAACATCCATATTCCCAAAGAAAATTTCTGTTAAGCTTCTTGGGATTGGAGTTGCTGTCATTGTTAAATGGTGTGGAGTATGTGGTAACTTTTCAAGAAAATATTTCCTTTGTTCTACTCCGAATCTGTGTTGTTCATCTATGATTACTAGATTTAAATCTGAAGGGAGTTCTTTATTGTAAAGGATGGAGTGTGTAGCAATTATGAGTTTGTTATTTGCATCACTAATGTTTTGTTCAGAAGATATACAGAGCTCTATTGGAATGCTTAAGCCTTTAAATAGTTCCTTGAATGTTTCGTAGTGTTGTTTAGCTAGTACTGTAGTTGGTGCTAGGAGAATACTTGAAAAACCATTTTTAATAGTATTAAGTATTGCACCTGCTGCTACAACAGTTTTTCCACTTCCGACATCTCCATTGAGTAATCTGTTCATGGGTGTTTTGTTGTTAAGCTCTTGGAGTATTATTTCTAGAGATTTGTTTTGGTCATCTGTTAATTTGTAAGGGAGGGATTTTATGAATGTATTCAATACTTTGGAGTTTGTTTTTATTGGAAGTGCCTCTTGTGCACTTCTTTCTTGTATCTCCTGTTCAATTTTGAAAGCTATCCGCAACATTTCATCGAAGGCCAACCTTTCTCTTGCGACTAATATATCATTTGAATCTTTTGGAAAGTGGATTTTAAAGAGTGCTTCTTGAAGCGAAGTGTTTGTGTAGGAAGAAAGGGGATCTGTGAGGATTTGAGCTATGTCTTCTTTGACGATTTTTAATGTCTTTCTAATCATGTTGGATGTTAATCCTGCAGTCTCGGGATATATGGGTGCTAGCTTTCCTAGATTTGTCTGTTTTTCTTTTTCGCCTT
>CAZOFW010000015.1:0-16388 GCA_964579365.1 uncultured Candidatus Saccharibacteria bacterium | reverse complement strand
AATAACAATGAAAAGAGGATCATTTGCGAAACTTTTTTATGAAGCAGATTCATTAGTAAATACCTAGTTAACTAACTGTATATTGTAGCTATAAAGGGGGACGCTTGCAAGGAAAATTTTAAAACTGGTTGCGGGGGCTGGATTCGAACCAACGACCTTCAGGTTATGAGCCTGACGAGCTGCCACTGCTCTACCCCGCGCTATCAAATCTAGTGATTATACTACAATTTGTTGAGTACTATCAAATCCCAGAAGTTAGAAAACTCTTCCAAGCTTCAAAACCATACTCATTCTTCTCAGCCCTCTTCTCACTAAAAAGTTCATTCACATACTCTTCTGCTACTGGATACATACTTTCTGGGATTACAAAAACAATATCTTTCTTCCCTGCGAAGTTTAATCTGTCCCTTGCTTCAACTTCTAGATATTCAACTGTCTGCATACGTTCAAGAAGAGATGCTAATCCTAAATTTTTCAATCTCAAGTCTTCTACCTCCACCCTTGCCTTGTTAAGGATATCTACCTTTTGAACAGTAATACCTATGGAATGGAATATGTTGTAAACAAGAAAAACAGAGATTCCCAAAAGAACGATTTTTGCTACAGGAGAATTAAACAGAGACATAATCACAATCTCCTTCTCTTGCTTAACTCTTTTGTCTGGTTGTCTGTACACTACTCTATCCATGACATAGATATTATCAATACACAATCATTTAATCAAAGTAACCCATATTTATATATTATTGCTCTCCCCTGTTTATGATGATATAATTCTTACTATATAGTAGAAACTATTAATAAATTAAGCTTTCAAACAAGGTGGGGGCAATAAACAATCCAAATTTTGAAGAGAAAAGAGTTAAATTTATAGGGGACTTACAGAGTAAAGGAAGATCTGAAGCCACTGTAATAGCATACTCCAAAGACATAGAACAGTTATTAAACTTCTTCTCCAAGGAGGGGATCTCTTCTATAGAGGATACTACTATAGAGAATCTTGAGAAATATAAACAAAACCTACAGGACAATAACTACACTCCAAAGAGTATCTCAAGAAAGATAAATAGTACTAGAACATTCTACAGATATCTTTTAGATAACTCGATGATACAAGATAATCCATCTGAGAAGTTAGCACATCCTAAATTTGAAACTAAACCTCCAAGAGTTCTTACAGAAATGGAATACAGGGCATTAAGAGATGTTAGTCGTGTAGATGTAAGACTCTACTCCATTGTAGAGATCTTGCTTCAGACCGGTATTAGAATTGGAGAGTTAGCAGGGCTAACCTTGGACGATATCAGAAAATCTAAAGATGGAAGAATAGATTACTTGTACATAAGAGCTGCAGGTAGTCATCCACAGAGAAAGGTTCCTCTAAACAAATCAGCAAAGAAAGCAATTGATGAATATCTAGAATTAAGACCAGAGACAGAGGATGATACATTGTTTGTTACTAAAAATGGTAGACCTCTTTTAGTAAGAAATATTAGAACAGCAATCGACAAATCTTTTGAAAAAGCAGGTATTAAGAATGCAAAGGTTAATGATCTTAGAAACACATTCATAGCACATCACTTAGCAAATGGTGTAAGTCTAGTAGTAGTATCTAAGCTCGTAGGACACAAGAGATTATCTACTACAGAGAAGTATCTTAATCTAATTAAGATGCAGAAGGAAGATCAGAAGAGTTTGAAAGAGTTGTAATCTTTTCGTTATCTTTCACTAACAAATTCAAATCTGCTTACTACTGAACCATCGTCCAATTCTTTCGTTCCCATAAAATCATCCAATGGCCTAACCCATGCCCTAGTTCCACTCTCTAGTTTGTCGTACAGGGGGATATAAATAACAACATCATCTTCTGTTTCAGAGTCTTTACCAAGCATCAAAGCTAGATACATGCCTCCCTTGAAGTGTCTATATACCCCTACTTTGAATTCTCTTGCTTCTGTGTTTTCTTTTTCAGACATGTAGAAATTTCTTCTTTCAATTTATTCTCTGGTGGGAGTAGATGGAATCGAACCATCGACCACGGCTTTATAAGAACCGCGCTCTAACCGACTGAGCTATACTCCCGTAACAAAAGATTCTATCAGAATACAGACATTTTTTGAAGATACCACCTTAAAAACTCATTGGTGGGAAAGGCTGAGCAGCTACAACAGGTTCCTCTTTTTTATCTAGTTGAGACCTAATCCTAATATCCTCGTTTACTACTTCCAAATCCCTTCCATATTTTGCACTTGAATATTTCTTAATAGTTTCTGCAACATCTTTGTTCTCTGGAAGATCAAAACCAGATTCAGGATACTTCTTACCGTACAAAGTATTAAGGGAGAACGGTGCAGGATACGAACCCTTACTTAGAAGTTTAATGTACAGACTTCCTATTCCTTGGTTTACAATATCCCCGGCTTTAACATACGGGTCAAATTGGGTTTCTAAGAAATTCGCATCCTCTGCACTACAACGATACACCATTAAAGTACCGACATTCCCGAATACAGCTCCCTTGATATTCTCTGGCAACTGCCCAATGTACTGGTGGGCAAGAGTAAGATTTAGTTTGTACTTTCTTGCTTCGGAAAGAATTGAAGCAAATTCATCCGTTGTGAAATTCTGGAACTCATCTGCATAGAAGAAGAAATCTCTTCTTGATTTCTCATCTATATTCTCCCTACTAAGGGCAGCAGCTAGCAATTTCTGTACAAGCAAAAGACCCAAGAAAGACATATTCTCCTCCCCTATCTTACCCTTGGAGAGATTAACGATTAGAATCTTTCCATTATCCATGACGTCTCTAAAATCGAAAGAAGATTTACTCTGACCAATGATATTTCTAATTGCCAAGTTGGTTGTAAATTTGTCGAACTTGGAGATGAAGTATGTGAGAGACTCAGCCTTTGTCTTCTTGTCTGTCTTAGCAACCTGATCTATCCAATATCTTTTTACAAGCTCATCTTTGATTAACGGAAGCCAGTAGTTCGTTACCCAGTCCTCGTCCTGCAAGATTCTAACAACCTCTATCAATGTAGAGCCCTCCTTGGACATAGCCGTAAGCATGGAGTTTCTAACAGCCTGTTGGAATGCTGGACCAGCATATCCTTGGTTGTTTGGATCGAACAATCTGATTAAGAGCGCAATGAAACTGTTTACTACTTGATGCTTATGTTGCTCATTGTAGAATTCCATAATATTCAAACCAAATGGTCTTTCGAAATCTCCTGCATTGAAATATATAACATCCTCTGCCCTCTCTGGAGGAACTCTTTCAAGAATCATCTCTGCTGTATCACCGTGAGGATCTATGAAGCAAACACCGTCACCATTGTACATATCTTGAACAATCATCCTCGTCATCAACCAGGACTTACCAGTACCTGTTTGTCCAAGAATATATGAATGCCTTCTCCTATCATCTCTTTCAAAACATATAACTTTTTTCTTTCCTCTAAACACATTATTTCCTATCCATATTGTATCTTTTGATTTAATATCTGAGCTAATTGAATTATCTGCGATTAATTCTCTCGCTAACAACCATTTAATATTTGGTGTAGCTGTATCCTTATTTGGGAAATGGTACAGTGCTGCTAACTCCTCGACGTTAAGAATTGAATCTTCCGTCTCTGGAGTTCTTCTGAATATGACATCATAAAGGAATTTCTTCTGCTCCTTCTCTGAAACTTTCCTCTTTTCTAACCTATTGATACCTGGATTACTGTAAAGGTCGAATGCACTTACGATATTATCTACATGCATCTTCGCAATCTCTTCACTTGGAGCACTCGCTACGATTCTAATCTCTGCGATTAACCCTGGTTTCCCGACCTTTTTACTTATCCCCTCAAGCTTATCATCTGATATCCCTATCTTCTTCTTTTCTGAATCCGAATTATTATTCTTTATCTTTTGAACAAATTTTTCCCCATTTTTTTGCCACTCCTTACCTGCTGGAGATACAGCTAATTGAACAAGGGCTCCTTCATTTTCAGACATTTTACTAAGTGTGCTTAAGACATTTGCCATTGGATCTCCTGTAAAATCACCGGCTACTCTTAAAGGACAGTATGGGTCTTCAGACAGAACCAACTTGGTACAAGCAACCTGTGTATCTGGAGCGAATATATTGTATTCGTTCACAACCCTTACTTCTGCATCTTGGTAGGAACCAAGTATTTGCTTTTCTACTAGGTCAGATATTTTTCTTGGACAGTGTACATAGAAGCGAATTTCTCCTGGAACTCCAATCATTTCGAAAGTCACACAGTTGTTTACACTAAACTTCTCCGCTATACCGCTTCCTTTTCCACCAATCCCATACAGGTTTGCAAACATTTTTTCTGCAACACCAATTTCTGTTTCATTTCCACTTGGTACTTGTACTTCCATTAGTACTCCATCACTAGCCTTCTCGTTTCTGTCTTTGTTACGAAGTTTTTTCCTTACAAAAAGAAAAGCTACCACACAAACTCCAACTAGAAGAAAAATGGCTATGATCCAACCCCAAGGGATATTAATTTCTTTTGGTCCATACATCTCACCGTAGGTATCTTTTGGATACAAGACTGAAGAACCTGTTTCTATGTCGGTTTTTTCTTCAAGGACAGGACCTAATGTTTGAGTATATATATCCATATTGGACAGTAAACAATCTTATGGATAAAGGATAACATATATCTGGGAAGGACTAAAGATTTGCAACAGCACCTATGAGTTTTTCTAACAATATTCTTGACGCTCCGGAAGCCCCTTCCTTAATTGGGAATCCAGCACTTGGAGTTGGAGTTTCTTTTACTACTTCTATACTAATTGATTCTTCAGGAATTTCTACTGGTGTTTCTGTGGCTAATGGGACTTGTGTGTCAGGGTTATTATTTGGAATCTCAATTCTTGGAATCTCGGTTACAACAGGGGTTTCAAGACCCACTTTTGGCTGCTCTACAATTGGTTGTGTTTCTATTATTGTATTATCGCTCATAACCTATAATGTCGAAATTATACCACAAACTTCCTACTTTCATACAGTAAATCTCTATCCATATCCCTTTCCTTTTCTGCCCTCCTCTTCTCATGATACTTCTTTCCCTTGGCTAAACCTACCTCTACTTTTATATATCCTCTCACAGTATATATGCTCAAAGGGATGAGCGTTAGATTGCCCTGCTTCATCTTGCTTTCCAACCTATCTAGCTGTTTTCTTTGTATTAGCAATTTTCTAGTTCTTTTAGAGTCGTAATGCTCATCTGTAGCATACTGGTATTTGGTAATATCTGCGTTAACAAGCCAAAGTTCATCTCCTATTACCTTTACAAATGCATCAGAGATATTTACCCTTCCACCTTTAACAGATTTGACTTCCATTCCACGCAATACAATACCAACTTCAAGACTTTCAAGTATTTCATAGTCGAAACGAGCTTTCTTGTTGATAATTTTCATCCCTCCATTATACTACAACAGTATCTTCCATATCGTAGAACCATCCAAGACATACATTGCTGACTCCTTCTTGTCTACAACAAAGTCTCTTACATCACTCCACATGCCATCTTTCGTACCCCTGTAAATTATCTGGTTTTTCAAAAGAATCTGTCCTGGATGTAGTATATCTCCCCCACCCTCTTGAGGCTTTTCAAATTTAAGGAATCTCTTACCCTCTGCATCAAAAAGATACAGGGAGTAATCTAGGCTACCCATGGTATATCCTTTCGTTAGATTGCCGTAATTTCCATCAAATCCACCAGTGGTAAGAGGTGAAAGAACCTGTTTCTGTTCGAAAAAGCTGTATGAATATCTCAGCAATCCAGAATCTGAAGTTAGAAAGTACAAACTAAGGTCAGAGGACACATCATTTACAGATGCAAAATTGTCATTCCTAATATAGCCAAATGACAAAGAATAACTATCTCCGTATGAGAAACTAGCTTTCAGCAAAACCTTTCCTGCTTTGGAAAGAAGATACACATTGTCCGTTTCTGTTAGCACGATCATCTCGGTAATATCCGTTTCCTCTATATCATCTATTCCTAAGCTTGAAAGCCTAACAAATGTCTTTAGCTTACTGTTGTCTATTGGTGCCTTAATTACACCCTCTTTACCATCAAACACATATATTCCTTTGTTTCCAATAGAGACATACTTTGGTTCTTTCACTAAACCATTTGTATCTAGAATCTTCTCTACCTTTTTGTCATAGAGTGCTATTCTGAAAACACTCTTCAAGCCTAAATCTGTAACAACAAGGTATGCATTACCAGATTTGTCTGTATATATCTCAATATCCGAAGGATTCGAGCCCTCTCCGAATGAAAGCCGTGGGTCTAGATAGCTGGAGATTGAGCCATCGTCTTCGGTTATGGCTTTCCTCTTGTAAAGCGTATCCTCAATACTTAATTTTTTCGCCTTCAATTCCCCTAGCTTACTACCATCTTCCTCGTTAAGTTCTGAAGGAATTTCTTCAAAAAGTTTGTTCGTTTGAAACATAGAAAGTTCAGCAGAAGATGTATCTAGAACCATGTCTTCTTCTGCCTTGTTTAGAAGTTTCTCAATCTTTGTAAACGAATCTTCTGCAAGATTGTGTCTTTCTCTTGCCTTCTTAGCGTTAATTGTAAAGTTAATCCCTACTGCAAGAAGAACAATTACCAACACAACAATTACAACAAGCTTAATTCTTGAGAGTCTAACATTTCGCGTTTTGTAACCATCTATCTTCATTCCCTTCATACTCTCTCTTCTGTCAAACACTTTGTTCTCGGAAATTTTGGAAGATACCTTCTTAAACCAATGTTGTTTACCTACGAGGTCTGTAACTGTGGTTTTACATTTGAGCCAGAGATTAGAGAAAAATCTTGAAACTTTCTCTTTCATGGGCTTTATATTTACAGGCACTTTAAATTTCTTTTTCTCTTTTTTAGGCATCTTAATTCTTGGCTTAGGGATATCTTTAAGTATATCTGCCTTTACCTCGATGTTTTTTACATTGTCTGGTGCTTCTTCTTTGTTTTGGAAATATATTATGCCTTCAGAGTTTAAGATTTTGTCACCAAACTTCTCGAGGGATTCTAGTACCTCTCCCTTACTCTTGTGACCTATGAATGTGGCCATACCTTCGGTTAGAAGTCCTGCAGTAGAGATGAGAAGGATGTCGTTTTCTGCAAGAGCAATACCTGCTGTACTGGATCTTTTTTCTTTAAGAACTTCGGAGATATTTATGAATCTGTTGTCTTTGTACACATATATGTCGTTTTCTCCAAAGTTTCCAAGGTACAAACCTTCCTTCTTCTGTGCTACTACTACAAAGTTAATATTCACTCCCTCCTCTTCTAGTTTTTCATCATTTCTGATTAAGTCCTTAATCTTACGGATACCTTCCTTAATTGAATCCTTAAGTGATTCGTTTGTTGTTTTAGCATTGGAATACAGGTATCCATCTACCAATCCATCCCATACAAATTTGCTGACTCGCTCTGCTGGTAGTTGACCGCTACCAGTGATTAGAAGGAGCGCATACAGGTCACCCTCTTTACTAATCTTCTTTTCTGTGAGGTTTGAATAGTGTCTAAATACTGAAACAAAGGAGTTTTTGTCCTTGTCGTTTGATACAAACTGTTGAGCAGTAATTTTCATTTTAGCCAATTAGCAAAAATAGTAATGCAATTATACTCCCTATTACACTTGTAAACAGATAGAACAGTACGAGGCCTCTAATTAGCTTGTTATCTCCAGTTTCGAATGTCTCGGCGAGGATTCTAATTCTAAGGAGGAGAAGAATTGCAAAGAGGACATTTCCAAAGAGGATAATTATCAATGGCAATTTTAGTAGAGATACAATTCCAATATTAATTGTATTCATAGAATTTCCAGATAGATTGTTTAATATTTCAGTTATATCTCCCACTATATTTCTCCTTTCTGCTTAAGTTCAAGCAAATCAAAAAGTATGTCATGTATATCTCTTGGTCTTGGGACATTTAAAAATTCAATCTCGTTTTGTGCCCCAGCTGTCTGTATATATACAGAACCGACATCAAATATACTTCCAATTACTCCTAGTTGTTTGTGAGTAACATCTTCAATCTTCTCTAATTGTGCTTCTGCCATTGAGTGATTCATGATACTTGTAAAATCCAAGTCCACTACTCTTTGGTCTGTGATTATGTGTACAGTATAGAACCATTTGACAAAGAAACTAACAATAATTCCAAGGGAGACTAACAGAGATGTAATTACCAAAGAGATTAGGAGTGCTACATTTGAAAAGAAAGCTGGCATTAATGATGTAAGGACAAATGGAAGTATGAAAATTATAATGGCTAAAAATAGATATGGTATACAAACAATCCAATGGGATCTAATAATGAGGACTACTTGTTCTCCCTTTTCCTTGCCATGGAAGTTTAATTCTTTTGGAAATGACATGAAGGAGTGATCATTGTTCATAGAGATTGTGTCCATGAATGATCGCTTAATATTTCTAAACTTTACTGGAATTTTATTCTTATCTTCCTTTATAGCCATATGTAGATAAAGATAGCATAGAATTAGCTATATAACAAGGTTCTTTACAGTTTTTTCTGGATGTCAACATGGACAAATCCAGACTGTGGGATACTTAAATATCCAGGAGCACGAAGATTATATGCAAGTTTGAAATAACTTCCTGAGATATAAATTTCTCTTCCATCTTCATTCACAAATTTAATAGATGATGTACTCCCACTACTACGACTTACCTGGGTAAGAATTACCTTTGTAAACTTTGAGGACGATTTGCTTCTTAATTCTGTAAAGGAGTATGGGTTGCCATCACTATGGCATCTATCGTGTATTGGATATATTCTTGAATCGCTTGAACCACTACCACCAATGTCAGTTAGAAGAGACGCTGCATTAACAATGTCGGCTAATTCTTGAGGTGAAATCCATGGATTTCTGTAACAAGTATCACTACTGGTAGATGTACTCAGTTTGTAATCTCTTCTATACCAAGATCTGTATATCCAGGATACTCCAGATTTGTTATCCCATGTATTTGTAAAATCTTTAGGCTTACTACTGTCGTATGTGTCCCAGCCAACAGTATTTATCCATCCACCATGTACTGCTGCAAATTGAGTTGAGTAAGTTGCCCCACCCTTAGTTAAAACAATTCCCTGCGTTGCAGTCACGGCATTCTTCCAAGCGGTTAAATTGTCACAATTTTTATATACTTGGTTACTTTCGCTAGGAATAATATATCCCTGTGTTTTTGATTTATATATTGCATATGTTCTAGAAACAATAGCCTGCGCTTTTACTGCCTCTGCACTCCAGCTAGAAGGCATCTCATAGATTCTGTTCATGTATGTTGCAAAACTAATTGTTTCGTCATACACCTTTGTACTTCCAGAACAACTTACTCCGGTTCCCTTTACACGTATAGTGGATGGTTCGGCATATCCTGTCGTTATTGTTCCACTAGGATAATATGCTTTTAATATTTGTGTGTATGTCTGGCCAGCCTCTGCCCTCTCTCTTGCACCCCATTGGCTCATTCCATTCCTGTGCGTGTATGCACCAATTGAAAAGACTCCAAAATAACCAGCAGGAGCCTTACTTGTAAAGGTGGCTAAACTACCTAGGTCACTTCCACCAGCAGTTACCTGGCTAGGATCAACAGATGTTCCACCCTGTCTCGCATACAATAATGTTTTTTGCAAATTAGATAATTGAGAAGTTAATTTACTAACTTGACTACTAATACTACTCTTCGTAGCAACCTGTGCATTTAATTCTTTCTGCAACTTAGCTTTCTCTGCAGCTAACAAAGCATAAGATTTATCTAAATCCCCCTTCTGTGTCTCCAACTCTTGCTTCTGTGTTTCTAACTCTTCCCTACTCTCTGCCAAAGATACAAACTCACCATTGATTTTCTCTACTTCATCTCTTAAAACTGTAATTGCTCTTTTCTTTACAAACAACCCCTCTACAAAACCATCCCAACTATCTCTTGAAAGAAAGAACTGGGACATTCTGTATCTGGATTGGATATATAGGTCGGAGGAGAGATCATCAATAGAATCTTTCTTCTTCTCAAGCAAGGCCTGCTTATCCTCTATTTCTTTAATTTTCGTGTTTAAGCTTGCCTCTGTACTATCTATATTCTTTTTTAATTTTGTGATTTCGTTGTTAATTAGAGTAATTTTCTGGCTTAGGGAGTAATTACTTCCACTTATCTCCGCTATCTTCTTCTCTATCTCAGAGAGAATTCCTTTCTTTTTTGCTAATTCCTCGTTCGTTTGGTTAATCTGGTTTTCAAGATCTGTAATTTCGTCAGAATATACTGGGAAGTTGAAAAGTGTAACGCAAAAAACTCCGAGAGAAATCACTAAGAAAAGTTGAATTATTTTGTGGGGCTTTTTAGGCATAACCCATTATACCAGAATATTTTTTACAAACTCTACGATATATGGGATGAAAACAATCCAGCCTGTAATGATTGATACTAAGGCACTAATTAACACTGCCCCAGCACTTACATCTTTTGCATATTTTATATTTACTTTAAAATCTTGTGATACTGTATCACAAAGAGCTTCAATTGCACTGTTTAAAACCTCTGCTGTGAACACAATGGAAATGACCAAACTAATCGCTATCCAGTCTGTATGGGAAATTTTAAAAAGGAACCCTGCAATTATGACAAGGATTGAGGCTACAATATCTATTCTGAAGTTTCTTTCATTACGGAATATTAACTTAACTCCATTTCTTGCATAACCCTGGCTTTTAAGAAAATCTGGTGATTTGAAATTTCCGTTTTTCATTTAGGATATGAATTTTACGATTACTTCAATAACTGCAACTGCTAAAAGTACTACTACTAAACCAATTATCGCCCAGGTAAGAGTTCCTTGGGCTGTTTTAATTTTAGATGGATCTCCCGCTGCAGACATCCACATATATCCAGCAATGATTATGAATACTACACAGATTAGTCCAGCAAGAGGGAATATATATTTAAGAACATTATCCAAAACCCCAAACAACTCCCCTATTTCCTTTGGTTTATCCTCCTGCGCGAACACAGGGGTTGCAATAAATATTGGTAAAAATGCGAAAAGATTTCTAAATGTTTTCATTACTTTATTCCTAAAATTTCTTTAATTACAAATTGTATAATTGTTGGGGATATAAATACAAGTACTAATCCTACGATAGAGAAAATCAAAGACCTTGAAGCCTCTTTTACTTTTTTCTCATCCCCTATTGATAGTATAAACTTGAATCCCGAAAATATGATTGAGATAACAGCCAGGATAACAGCAAAAGATATAACAAAATCTATCAAGGCATAAAGAAAGTCTGAAAGATTTTCAAAGCCCGTGTTATTAAGGAAGCTCAAGTCTATGAACATGCGATTTCTCCTTTCGTAAATTAGCTATTACTTAAGGACGTTGTTTAAGACAAACTGTACTAAGATTACTGCAATGAAACAGATAACTAATCCAACTATTGCATATGTAAGAGATTTTCCAGCTTTCTCAACTTTTGATTCATCTCCTGCAGCTGTAATGTACATATATCCACTGACAATCAAGATACCAACACATACCAAAGCAGCTAAGCCAACAGCAAGATTAATAACTCCACCAATCCATGACCCAAGATTATCTTCCCCAATTGGATTTCCTATTTTTGTTAACCATTCAGTACCAGTTGTTTGCGCATATGCGCTAGATGTAAGGAATAAACCAGAGAACAAGGAAGAAACAGTTGCTAATACTTTTGCTACTTTCATTTTTTAACTATATAAAATATTAATATATTAAGTTTATTATATAGAAAGTTAATTTAACTTGCAATACTTTCTATTTAACAACAGCTTTAATAACAAATTCTACCAATATTCTTGCTATAAAAACAATAACCAATCCAACAATAGCACCTGTCATTGTTTTCCCTGCTCTATCAACCTTATCTGGGTCTCCCGCAGAGGTAATAAACATATACCCAGCAACAACTATTAAGATAACTGCAACTAGTGCAGCAAAACCTGTAAAGAAATTAATAGCAGTGGCTACCTTTGTATCGACAAACTGATCCAAATCACCAAAAGAACCTATGTTTACAGGAGAAAAGCCCCCTATTGATATTTTAGCCATATATGTCTAACCCTAAGGTATTAGAAATTAATATTAATATTGCTACAGAGAGTAACACTACAACAAAACCAATTATTGCGTTTGTAATTATATCCTTACCCTCTTTTAACTTGTCTGGATTTCCCTGACTAGACATAAGGAGATAACCTGCATAAACAACTAACAAAACTACACTTATGACTCCAAGAGGAACCGCTATTTTGACAATCATTCCAACTAAACCAGATTCGGTAGATACAGAACCATCTTGCAGATTATCTAATTCGTCGCCAAGAGAACTACCCAAACTCTGGGCAGAAACCTTCTGTACGAAAAATATGTTTAATGTATCTAAAATTCTCATAGTGCCAATTATACTACATTATATTAAATTTCTGCGAATTCACAAACGGAATTATAATCACAGAAATTACATACGAACCCTGGTGTTGCTGTAAACTTCCTTTCTCGGATATTATCGATGGCCTCCAGTAGCTTCTTTTTTGCTAAATCTTTCCTCTTTTGGGATATATCCACCTCTATCTCTTCCATTGATTCTACGAATACATATTTAGCCCCTACAACATTCAAACCAAGCTTCTCCTGTGCAAATACTGCATACAGCGGAAGCTGCAGGTCTTTTTTTATGTTTGCCTCGCTCTTTACCTTTCCTGTCTTGTAATCCACAATACAAACCTCGCCCTTTTCTCCCACCACATCTATCCTATCTATCTTCCCAGCAAAAACACTCTCACCGAAATGCACAGAGAAAGATTCCTCTAGCCTTAATGGGGATTGATCTTCCGAATACATTTTTTCGTAATATTTCTTTAACATTTCCTCCCCCTCTTTCTTTTTTAAAGATTCCTGCTTACTACTCTCATACCCACTACTCACCCAATTCTTCTCGTAATAGCCAAGCAAATCCTTCAGAGTTGGTGGATTGGAGACTCCCTCCAATCCCTCTTTAGATCGTTTTAATGCTGTATATAAATCTCTCAGAGTATTGTGAATTGTTGTCCCAAACGAAAGGGTTGAATTCGGCTTTTGAGGAACCCTTAGTACATATGAATATTCGTACTTTCTTGGACAATCTTCGTATGTATGCAATTGCGAATAGCTAAATTTTTTAATTACATCCAATTTAACATCCTTTGGGACTATGGATTCATACGTCTCCAAATCCATGCTTGCAATCTTCATACCACCCTCTTTTACAAGACCAACAAATTCCTCTCCAACATCTCTATCCAGTATTTCGTTTAAGAATACGCTTGGCTTCTTACTAGACTTTCCATCACCGTAATACTTTGCAGCGGTAAGATACAATTTTTCCATCGCACGAGTAGCACCAACGTAGAAAAGCCTTCTTTCCTCTTGCACATGTGAATTACTCTCTGAAAAATTCTCTCCCAAGGTTTCCTTGATTAATTCTTCTGGAATTGGAATTGCATCCGATCTGTTTTGAGATGGGAATCTTTGGGAAACTAAATTAACTAAGAACACTACTGGGAATTCTAATCCCTTTGAACCATGTACTGTAAGGATATTCACTCCGTCAAAATCTTCTAGTTGTGATTGGTCAACTACGGGAGACTCCCCTACCTCTATACAGTAATTAAGGTAATCTACATACTCATAGATATTTGAATCTGGATTATCTTTTTCATATTTTTTTACCAGCTCAAAAAACTTCTGGATATTTGATACTGCAAAGAGATTCTCCCCGCTCTCCTCTTCGAGGAAAGAATCTAGATACCCGCTTATCTTTACAAAATCGTAAAGTATCTCGAGTATGGATCTTCCGTCCTTTATTCTCTTGAGTGAATTATCTATTATCTCAAGTAGGTTGCTAATCCCAGATATTGCATGACTGTCTAACATTTTGACTGCGAGCGGATTATTTACATCTTTAATCTCACCCTCCACCTCCCCTATCTTCACATCCCAAAGTTTCTCCAACTCCTCAAAGAGTGTAAGCTTTTGCTCTCTAGCCAATCTGTTAATCTCAATATATTCCCTTACTGTCAGATTCCAAACATCCATAGAGAGTAACCTGTACATCGCAATCTCATCTGAGTAATCTACAAGAATTCTTAAAAAGGCAACGATATTTTGAATCTCTGGCCTGAAATACAGACCTCTTGCCCCACCAAGCTTGTATGGAACTCCTTTGTTTCGAAGTTCTTGTATGAATGGCTCTGCATGGGAATTTGCCCTTACCAAAAGGGCTATGTCTTTGAACTTGTACTTAGCTTTACTGGATAGCTCCAAGAAACCGGACTGACCTTTGTCGTCAAATATCTGCGAATTACTACTCTCTTGGCTATGCTCTGCATATCCCGTAAGTTTCAAAATCTCACCCACTACTCTTTCTGTTTCCGTGTACTCATCTTTGGCTGCAATTAAAGAAACAACCTCTTCGTCTGGTTTAAAAGCAGCTCTTGCAACAAGTTTCTTGTCTATTTTTTCTGTTTCTTCCAGTCTGTTTGGGTTATTGTGTTTTATGAGGGTGTAGGATGAGTCAAGGATTTCTTGCCTTGATCTGTAGTTGTCAGTTAAAACTATCTCCATTGCCTTTGGATATTTCTCTTTAAATTGCAGGATATTGGATATTGCTGCTCCCCTAAATTTGTATATTGCCTGATCATCATCTCCAACGACAGTCAGTTTGTGCCTGTTACCGTCCTTGAGAATATTAATCAGGACATTCTGGGTATAGTTGGTATCTTGAAACTCATCTACAAGGATATATTTGAACTGTTTTCTGTATTTCTCCAATACATCTGCTCTTTCTCTGAAGAGCTTGAGCGTTAGGATTATTAGGTCTCCAAAGTCAATCTTGGAGTTCTCAATTTTAAGTTGAGAATATTTTTTGTATGTTTCGGAAAGTTCTTTCGTCTTTTCGTAGTTCGCCTTCTCTTCTGGAGTTTTCTTTGGTAGTGCCTTTGCGTATTTAATATATTCATCATCTGACACATCCTCGTCTTGTAGTCTTGAGAAGTGTTTTATGAGGTCATTTAGAAATTTTGTCGGATTGCCCCTTGGCTTAAGAGTATCCAAGGGTAAATCGTACAAAAATCTTCGCAAGAAGATATATGCTTGTGCACCACTCATTAGGGAGTAGTCTCCATCCAAGCCAATGTGGTATCCGTCTTCTCGCAGAACCCTATCGCAAAAGGAATGGAATGTAGATATCCATGGTTCTTCGTAACCGTATTCCATCTCCATGTCCACTCTCTCTTTCATTTCTTCAGATGCTTTTTCTGTAAATGTAAGAGCTAGTATTTCAGATGGCTTTGCTAAGTCCTTCTTTATGATATTTACAATCCTTTGGGTAATGACAGCGGTTTTTCCTGTCCCTGCACCAGCGATTATGAGGAGGTCTCCTTCGTTGTATTCTACCGCTTTCTTTTGGTTTTCATTTAACCTAATTTGTGACACTATCTCAGAGGTAGAAGTAAGAATACAAGGTAGAGGATTAGTGCGAGTACTATCCCAGAAAGTATTGCAAACAGCAATCTTCCGCTTGGCATTTTGTTTAGGAATCTAGAGAATTTTTCCCTGTTCATGTAGTTATTTATTAATTTAATTTGCTAACTTTTTAAGTATCTCTACTTCCTTGTAAGTGTCTGCCTCGTTCTTTAAGGCTGGAGTCTCTAGTACGAAGGGGATATTTGCAAGTTTTTTGTTATGCAGAATATCTTTAATTGCCCTCTCCCCTATCTTTCCCTTACCAAGATCTGCATGTCTGTCTTTGTTGCTACCAAGCGCCATTGCGGAATCGTTTAGGTGTATTGCTTTAACATTCTCTATCCCAATTTCTCTGTCCATATCACCTAATACTCCGTCCATATCTCCTATCCAATCGTATCCTCCTGCAAATGTATGTTGTGTATCTATGACAAACCCTACTCTTTGTTTATCTTTTACTCCTTCTCTCATTATTTTTAATTCTGTAAAACTTCTTCCAAGGTTACTTCCTGTTCCAGCGGTACTTTCAATTAGAAGCTTTTGTGTTCCAGGGACTTCATCTAACACCCACTGTATTCCGTAGGATATTCGCTCCAAGCTGTCTTCGTAAGAGAGTTCTTTCTGAGAACCTGGGTGGAAGCATACCCCCAGTATTTCACTGTCTATTTTTCTTTTTTTAATTTCTTTTGCTACTTTTTCTGCAAAATCTAAGTAGACTACTAAGCCCATTTTCCCAAGGTGGAACATTTGTTTGTCGCTTCTTGCAAGGTTTGTTAGGTATAT
>CAZOFW010000014.1:0-16600 GCA_964579365.1 uncultured Candidatus Saccharibacteria bacterium | reverse complement strand
AAGATTATTACTTGAGCTTTCTGTTCGTAGTAATCCACAGCCTTTCTTCCAAGGATAGCGGCACTAATGAAAAAGGAGGAGATGGTTAATACAATCGTAGAGACAAATATTGTAGAAAGAGAAAGCCATCTGTTTCTTTTTACATTCTTTTTTGCTGTCTCTATTATCTTGTTTGTTTTAGTCATCTTTTTTCTCTTTATTATTTAAATATATGTCTAAGTATTTCTCTAAGGAATCCTTTTGTTCTTCTGAGAACTTTAGATTATCTAAATCTGAATTAGTAAGGTTCAAAACCATATCTATATTGTCTATCTTCGCGTTATTTAGTATTTCAAGAACTTCTGTATCTAGTCCTTTTAGCTTCTCATCCTTAATCTCAGCTTTCTCTTCTTTTTTAATCTCTACAGTTTCTTTCTTTGGTGCTTTATGATGGTCATAGTCGCCCTGGCTATCTCCAATGATTTTTCCTTTATCTATCCTTATTACTCTGGTTTTCATATTATTTACAATATCTCTGTCGTGTGTAATGACCATTACTGTAGTACCAGATTTATTAATCTTTCGAAGGATATCTAAAACTTGAAATGCATTATCTGGATCTAGATTTCCCGTCGGTTCATCTGCAACGAATAATTCGGGATTATTTGCTAATGCTCTTGCTATTGCACCTCTTTGTTTCTCGCCTCCTGAGAGCTGTGCTGGGAAGAGATTTCTTCTGTCTTGTAATCCAACCGTCTCTAAAAGATATTCTGTAGTTTCTTTAATCTCTTTGTCTTCTTTTCCGAGGATTTCAAGCGCAAATTCAATATTCTCGAGTAAAGTTTTGTTTTCAAGCAATTTAATGTCTTGGAATACCATGCCCAGTCTTTGTCTGTAATCTGGAAGAAGCTTTGTTGGAAGTTTAGCAACCTCAATTTTGTCAAAGAATATGCTTCCGGAAGTAGGGACTTCCTCTCTTATGAGAAGTCTCATGAGGGTGGTCTTCCCAGCTCCAGAGGGTCCTACCATGAAGATGAATTCGCCAGTGTCAACCTTGAATCCTACGTTATCAAGTGCAGTTATGTGTTCGTTATATTTTTTTGTAACTTTATCAAACAGTAACATGAGCAGAGTTAGACAGTTTAGTTGTATAGCATACCATATATATTACTTCAATTTTATCTGCGCTTCAATAAATTTTTCTAGGTTACCATCTAAGACACTCTCAGGGTCAGAAGATTCAATGTTAGTACGCAAATCTCGCACTAGTTTGTATGGATGCAGTATGTAATTTCTAATTTGGTTTCCCCATCCAGCAATTTTGTAGTCTCCTTTAATTTGAGATATTTCATCAACTCTTTCTTCCTGTTTAATACGCCAAAGCTTAGCTTTCAAGATACCCATGGCATTCTGTCTGTTCTGCGCCTGACTTCTTTCATTAGAGGAATGAATGGTTATACCGGTTGGTATGTGTGTAATCATAACGGCAGAAGATGTTTTGTTTACACTCTGTCCTCCAGGGCCACCTGAGAGCACAGCTTTAAAATCTATGTCTTTGTCAGGTATGTCAATCTCTTTGTCTAGCTCTGCCATCATGGGTAATACCTCAACACCTGCAAATGTAGTTTGTCTCAGTCCCTGTGCATTGAAAGGAGATATTCGTACTAATCTGTGAGTTCCAGTTTCTTTTTTAAGGTTTCCATATGCATATTTGCCTGTGATTGAGATTGTGACTGTAGATATCCCTGCTTCGGTTCCTTTAACCATATTCTGTACATTATATTTCCATCCCTGCTTCTCACAGTACATTGTATACATTCTAAAGAGAATCTGTGCCCAATCGTTGGCTTCTGTTCCTCCCTGGCCTGCATGTATGGAGAGAAGGCAATCTGCACTGTCATATTTCCCAGAGAGAAATTTCATCAGAGAGAATTTGTCTAACTTTTCTCTTAGAGATTCATACTCTTCGATGAGGTCGTTTTGTTCTGTTTCTTTTTTTGTGGAGTCAAACATCTCCACTAGGGAATTAATATCTCCTTTTAGAGAATCTATATTATTTATTTCCTCTTGGAGTTGTCCAACTTCTGTCATGATTGTTTTTGCATTCTCTGAATCACTCCAGAGATTTTCCTTAAGAGTTTCATTTTGAAGCTTGATTAATCTCTCTCTCTTGTTTTCTAGATCTAAACTCTTTATTGTATCTAAGAGATCTGTACTTAATTTTTGAATATCTTTTTTGCGTAAATCTACCATTACGGTATATTATAGTTAAGGTCTCAAATTATAGCTACTGCCAAATGAACATATTCAAGAAACAATTTAAGAATGGTGAGGATCCTCAAAGGGTTTTAGATGTGAGAAAATTTGTAACACTCATTATTCTAGATGGGTTCGGTGTACATCCTGATCCTGAGGGCAATGCTGTAATTGCTGCAAAAACTCCTTTCTTAGATACCGTCTGGACATATGGTCGTTCTACCCTCATACATGCCTCTGGAACACATGTAGGACTTCCATCTGAGGAAGCTGGAAATTCTGAGGTTGGTCATTTGAATATTGGAGCAGGTCAAGTAGTGTACCAAACATTACCAAGAATTAATGATGCCATATCTGCAAAAGAACTAGATACAAACCCTGTTATTAAGGAGATGTTGAGTCTTGTTCGACATAGAGGCTCAAGGCTACATTTGACAGGTGTACTTAGTGCAGCTGGTGTTCACGGACATATTAAGCATCTTTTTTCCATTTTAGAGATTTGTAAAATTTATGGTATTGATCCATATATTCACATTATGCTTGATGGTAGAGACACACCACAAAAGGAAGGGTACCTGTATGTGAGTAAACTGGTCGAGAAATTAGCAGAGTTAGGAATTGGAAAGATTGCAAGTATGATGGGAAGATTCTATGGTATGGATAGAGATAGTAGGTGGGAAAGGACAAAGGTTGCATACGAGTGTATGGTTGGCATAGCAGATGAGGCATTCCTAGACCCAAGGGAGATTATTCAAAAAGCATATACCTTGGGAGAGGATGATGAGCATTTTAAACCGAGGATAGCTGTAGATTCGGAGGGAAAACCTGTTGGGATGGTTAAAGAGGGTGATGCAGTTCTTTTCTGGAATTTCAGAGAGGACAGATCTAGACAATTAACAAAGGTATTTGTAAAAAAAGAATTCACACATTTCAGTAGAAGAAACTATCCAAACAATATTTATTTTGCAACAATGACTGGTTATGAGGAGGGATTGACTGCGAATGTAGTGTTTCCACCTTTGCCTGTTAAGAAATCTCTCTCAGAACATCTTTCGGAAAATGGTAAGAAGCAAATACACATATCTGAGACGGAGAAATATATGCATGTGACATACTTCTTCAATGGTGGTATTGAGGCTCCTCATGAAGGAGAGGACTTTTTCAATATCCCATCTCCAAAGGTAGATAATTATGCGGAGGTGCCAGAGATGAGTGCACTTCTGATTCGAGATGAGGCTGTAAGAAGAATTAAGGATGTTGCGACTAATGGATACAGTTTTGTAATGATGAATTTTGCTAATCCAGATATGGTTGGTCATACAGGAGATTTTAATGCGACTGTTAAATGTAACGAGATAGTGGATGAGTGTGTAAGAGAAATTACCAAGGAAACCTTAGCAAATGGAGGAGCAGTTGTAATTACTGCAGATCATGGTAATTGCGAAACCATGATTAATCGAGTAACCAAGGAAGTAGATATTGCACATACAAACAATCCAGTTCCATTGATTTTGTTAAACGATATGGAAGAGGTTTATCCTAAGGCAGGAATTCCAATACTAAAGGTAGGAACTGGTCCAAATGCAAGGCAAACTGGTTTACTCGCAGATATTGCTCCAACGTGTTTAGGCTTAATAGGGATGGAGATACCTGCAAATATGACGGGAGTAGATTTGAGGGCTGTGTTATAGGAAGAGAAGAATTAAAACACCCAATACTATCCGATAGATACCAAATGTTAATAGCCATTTTTCCTTTTTTATCTTTGAGAGAACTATTAATGATAAAGATCCAACTATAAATGGAACTATGAATATTATCCCTAATTTAATAAAGGAAGAGGGATCAGAATAATAACTAAAGTCATTGTTTTGTATGAATACAGAGCGAATTATTTCCCAGAGAGAAGAACCAATTAAAATAGGGACTCCCAATATTAGGCTATATTCCAATGCACTGTATTTATCAAATCCAGTGGCTATTCCCGCGAGAATCGCTATCCCAGATCTTGAAGTTCCGGGAATTAATGCCAAAATTTGTGAAAGACCAATAATAATTGAATTTTTCAGTGTAATATTTTCTATCTTTTTTTGTGGTGTGTTCTTTTTAAATAGATCAACAAGAATCATCACTATACCCCAGAAGATTAATGAAACGGCAATTATCCAATTGAATCTCAGGACCTCTTCAACCTTGTGCTCGTAGAGAATCCCAATTACCCCAATTGGAATAATTGAAATCAACATTTTTAAATATAGGTTGAGTTTTCTCTTGCTGAATAAATTGTCGAAAAGTTCATGTCTAAAGAAGACGATAATAGCTATACTTGTACCAATCTGAAGCGTTGTTAGCATTAAAGTCGATACGGGGATATTGATTAATCTCCCAAGAAGAATTAGATGGGCACTACTTGATACAGGAATAAGCTCAGAAACGCCCTGTGTTATCGCAAGTAATAATATTTTTAGATTTTCCATACCATCATATATTATGGTAATATTTTAACTATGACAACCAG
This sequence comes from uncultured Candidatus Saccharibacteria bacterium, assembly GCA_964579365.1. Lineage (GTDB taxonomy): Bacteria > Patescibacteriota > Dojkabacteria > SC72 > SC72 > JAKPKF01. The sequence continues at coordinate 11,847 of CAZOFW010000014.1, read as the reverse complement.
TAGAATATTCAAATGGCTAGTAATCCTTTTTGTGCTGATGTTTTTCCCGGTTAAAAATATTTTTGCTTCAGAACCGACTTTCTCTTTTTACCCTGATGGTGGAGATGTCGTGAACAAAGAAGAGGGCTTCTTGGTGGATGTGTTAATTGATAGTGGTGGAAAGGAGTTAACCTCTGCTAGGTTTGTTGTAACATTTGATCCTGCATATCTTAGACTGGATAAGGCAGAGAGAAATAATGCTCTTTTTGAGCAGTGGCCAAATGATGAAAGCACAATAGACAATAAAAATGGGGTAGTAATGTTAACTGGCTTTACACAATCTGGGAGTGGAACTTTGTACAAGACTGGTTCCAAACCAGATGTTATGGCAAGATTGGCATTTGATATAGTGAAACCAGGTAGCACAAAATTAGATTGGGAATTTGACAACGGAGATAATCTTTTCCAAAGTGTAATGTTAATAGATGGCAGCCCTCCAACGAATATCCTAGAGGTAAAACCAGAATCTGCGATATTTAAAATAGGGGAGAAGACTTACAACCCTATCAATACAGCCATCCCTTTTGACAAGGCGATACTAATTGGTGGTGTGGTTCTCCTAATCTTTGGAGGTTTAATGGTATTTGCAAAACCAAGAGACTTTACAAAAGGTAAAGGTACAATAATAGTCTATGAAAAATAGAGTAGCATTTGTTACAGAATCTCTTTTCAGTATGGGTGGCGCTAATAGGGTATTGGAGAAATTCCTAGATATATATCCTCAAGCAGATATTTATGCTCTGTTCGGAAGTAAGAAAGATATCTCAAGCAAGATAAACAAAGCAAAAATATGTTTCTCTTTCCTAAATAAAATTCCCTTCATTAAGAAGTCCTACAGATATACATATTCTTTATGGCCATTTGCAATAGAACAGTTCGATTTTTCCAATTATGATTTATTAATCTCCTTAAGTTCTAGTGTAGCCCATGGAGTCATAACTCCTGTTTACTGTAAACATATATGCTATCTTCACTCTCCGATGAGGTATGCTTGGGATATGAAGGATGTATATACAAGAAGAGTTGGAGAAAAATTTGGGATATTCAAATTCATATTCAGTATAATTCTAAACAAAATGAGGATATGGGATACCTCTGCATGTAACAGACCAGATACAATAATTGCCAATTCCATCTTCACTAAGGATCGTGCACAGAAGTATTGGGGAAGAGAGATCGGCCATGTGGTATATCCTCCAGTAGATAATTACACGGGGGAGATATTTACGGAGAGAGGAAAATATTTTGTATCTGGTGCTCCTTTTGAACCAAACAAGGGAGGAGATTTCCTTCTTGAATGTGCAAGTAAACTAGGATTTAACCTAAAAATCATTGGCATAGGTAGTATGGAGAAGAAGCTTAAACGAAAATATAGGAAATACAAAAACATACAGTTTCTTGGAAAGATCTCGGATGAAGAGAAATGGAAACTCCTCTCGAAAGCCTCAGGATATGTACAGTGTGGAGTTGAGGATTTCGGTATCTTCCCCATTGAGGCTATGTTGTGTGGTACTCCAGTACTTGCTTACAGGGGTGGTGGAATTCTAGAGAGTTTGGTGGAGGGTTCTACGGGTTTGTTTTTTGATGTCATGGAAGTAGATGAGTTTGAGAAAGTTTTTAAGAGGTTTGGAAAAGAGAAATGGGACTACGAAAAGATATCTAAATATGCTAAGAAATTTTGTAAAAAGGATTTTAAGGAAAAGATATTAAGAATAGTAAATAATTGAAAATTTCTTCTTTACTTGTTATCATCTTGTGAATGCCGAGATAGCTCAGCTGGTAGAGCATTTGTCTGAAGAACAAAGGGTCCCCAGTTCGAACCTGGGTCTCGGCACCATGCGAGAGTAGTTCAGTTGGCTAGAACGACACATTGCCAATGTGTAGGTCGCGGGTTCGAACCCCGTCTCTCGCTCCATATAGTTTTCACTTTCCATCAGTTTCAAGTTAATATAAACTAATCATATGGAAACTCAAAAACAGCCCAGAAATTACATACTAGAAAAAATATCTAGATTTAAACCAGTAACATTCCTAAGAAAGAACCTCTTTGTAACTATAGTAATCCTTCTAATGGTTGTAACAAACCTTGTTGGGATATGGAATATTAAGAAGTTTGAAATATATGACACATCTGGAGAAGAAATACCTGAGAAAACAGAGCAACAAATTAAAAAATATATAGAAGAGAATAGTGTAGGGGAGAATTTCTTTATCCTCTCTCCAGGGGAGTTAAACAAAGAATTAGTATCTAACATATCATATATAAAAAGTGCAGATGTTAAAAAATCACTACCCAACAAACTAGAAATCTTTGTAGAAATATATACTCCAGAATTACTCTCTGTTTTGAATACAGACCAATGCTATGTTCTTTCAAGTGAAGGAATAATGCTGGAAAGAGTCTGTGAAGGAGAAGCAAACGATTGTTGTATGGCCTATGTGGAAACAAATAAGCTGTATCTTCTAACCTCCTCTTCGGTAGATATCTCTAAACTAGAAAATGGTAAAGAGAAACTGCTTGTTATGGATAGTATTTCTAAAGTTATAAAAATTGTAAATTCTCTTGGGTATGATATAAAGACTGTAACACTCAGTGGTGATATCCTAGAAATTAAGCTTACAAGCGACAATATAGTGAGATTTTCCGTAGATGAGGACCTAGATACACAGCTTGAAAGATTTGTAATAGTTGCAGGGAAAATCAAAAGTGATAAGATTAAATTCAAGTCATTGGATGTAAGATTTGAAAGACCAGTGATTAAGAATTGATAAAGTTCTTGCGTATATATATAATTTTGATTATATTATTATAAAGAACTTGTCTCATGTTGTTCTTTCAATATAATAATTTGATGTAAAATTACTGCCTTTAAAGATTATGGCACGAAAAATAATAACAGCTATAGATGTAGGTTCCTCTAAGATTACAACAGTCATATCTTCTGTGGAGGATAACCGAACACCTTCAGTAATTGGAGTGTGTACATATCCAAGTAAGGGTATAAAAAAGGGAGTAGTCGTAAATATCGATGATGCAACCAATGCTATCTCTGAGAGTGTAACAGCTGCTGAGAGAATGGCAGGAGTTACAATCTCCGATGTATATGTATCCATAAATGGAGAGTTAGTAACAAGCTTAAATAACAAGGGCGTTGTAGCTGTAGCAGGAAGTGAGATAACAATTGATGATACTTACAGAGCCATTGAGAATGCCAGAACACTATCTTTACCAGATAACCTAAATCCGATCCATATTATTCCTAGAGAGTTTGTTGTAGATAATCAAGGTGGAATTAAATATCCAATTGGAATGAGTGGCGGAAGATTAGAGGTAGAAACACATATAATTACTGCACCAAATTCTTACTGGCAAAACATTAAAAAGTGTGTAGAACAGATTGGTCTTCATGTCTATGATGTTATCTTCAATGGTTGGGCATCATCTCTGTCTGTATTAACAGACACTGAGAAAGAATTGGGTGTTACACTTATGGATATGGGCTCAGGCACAACATGTATCGCAATATTTGAAGAGGGTGCAATTATCTACAGTTCATCTATTCCTCTTGGAGGAAACAGTATTACTAGCGATATAGCAATTGGACTCCAGGTCTCTCTTGAAGATGCTGAGAAGATAAAGATAAACATGGCAGACATTTTGGATAATAAATGTAATGTTAAAAAAGGTAAGGATATGGATTCAACGCCTGCACTCTTAAGAAGAGCAGATGAACCTGTTGAGAAAAAATCTAAAAGTGATGATGTAGATCTATCTGGTTTTGGTGTTGAGAAGAGTGTTTCAAAAGATATGATTCAGAAGATTGTAGAGGCGAGATGTGAAGAGATATTTGAATTAGCAAAAGAGAATGTCTCTAAGGCAGGATATGATATAGCTATGCCAGCTGGAATAGTTCTAACAGGTGGAAGCGCTTTGTTAAGGAATATTACCAAGCTTACGCAGTGTGTATTTGGAGTTGCAGCAAGAGTAGGATATCCTTCAGGACTCTCAGGTATGACTGAGGAGATTTCTGATCCATCTTTTGCTTGTGTACAAGGATTGATAAAGCATGCACTAGACGATGATGTAGATATCAGTGGAAATGAGAAGGGAAAAGCCAATGTAAACGGATTCTTCGGCAAAGTCGGAGAATGGTTTAAGTCTTTACTGCCTTAATTAAAATTAACGAGTAAAGTGTTATGTTAGTTACAACCAATGTAGATCCAGTAGCAAAAATTAAGGTAGTAGGAGTCGGTGGTGGTGGATGTAATGCCATCAATACAATGATGAACGACTACGATATTTCTGGAGTTGAATTTATGGCCTTTAATACAGATGCTCAGGCATTGAAAATGTCTGCTGCACCAGTCACATTGCAACTCGGAGAAGACTTAACACATGGACTGGGAGTTGGTGGTAATCATGAAATGGGTGCACAATCAGCAGAAGAAAGTTTAGATCAAATACAAGAATTACTTGAAGGAGCAAACATGGTATTCATTACAGCTGGTATGGGTGGTGGAACAGGTACAGGAGCTGCACCAATAATTGCTGGAGTTGCAAAAAATATGGGAGCTTTAACAGTAGCTGTAGTAACCAAACCCTTTGATTTTGAAGGAAACAAAAGAAGAGAAATAGCTGAGGAAGGGATAGCTGCATTAAGAGACAAAGTAGATACCCTAATTGTTGTTCCTAACCAAAGATTGCTAGAGATTGTTGAAGAGAGTGAAAGACTTTCCTTCATAGATGCTATGAAGAAAGTAGATTCAGTACTTGCAGAGGGTGTAAGAAGTATCTCTAATCTAATTAGTGAAACTGGATATATTAACGCTGACTTTAATGATGCAAAATCAGTTATGCAAAATGCGGGTACTGCACTTATGGGTATTGGACGAGCTAGTGGTGAAGACAGAGCTGCAGAAGCTGCAAGAAAAGCTACTACAAGTCCTCTTCTTGATATGTCAATCGAGGGTGCAACCGGTGTCCTTTACAATGTCGTTGGTGCAGATTTAACCCTTAGTGAAATTAGCCAGGTTTCTGAATTAATTAAAGAAGCAGTAGATCCTTCTGCAAATATCAAATTTGGAGCACAAATAGATCCTGATGCAGGAGATGAAATAACCATAACGATTGTAGCCACAGGTTTTGATGAAAACAAGCAGGTATATACAAAATTACAGAAGACAACAGGCCAACCTCTAAGAACATTTGGATTTAAAGAAGAGAAGAAAGACATTGAAGATGACGAAGAGGATATATTAGAAGGGAAAGATGAAGTACTAGAGACATTTGAAAGAGAAGAAGAGGACAAAGAAGAACATGACGATGATTCAGTGAAAAAACCTGAAGCTACTATGAATATCCCTCAGGATGATGGAGAAGATCCTCTAGATGTTCCTGCCTTTATGAGAAGACAGGGCAAGGAATAGGTGCTAAAATCTTTCTATGTCAACAACTATTTCTAAGAAGAGAGTATTCTTTGGTTCAAATCTTGCATTTGTCCTACCCTTAATACTTCTTTCTGGATTAGGAATAGTAACACTTCTTTCCACACGAGTTCTTCCAGATGGCTCCTTTGGAGATTTAGATATTGTTTGGAAGCAGGTAACTGCACTTGTAATTGGTTGGGCTGGCTTTATACTGTTCTCCAAACTTGATCTTTCCTATCTTAAATATTGGCAAGTACTAGCCCTAATATATGCTGCCACAGTAATACTTCTTCTAGTTACTCTCTTTTTTGCTCCTGTTATCAATGGAGTAAGAAGATGGCTAGTCATTGGGGGATTCCAGATACAACCTTCGGAAATTGCAAAACTCTCTGTCATAGTTATGACTGCAAGCATTATATCCATGAGAGAGAAATTCAATGAATGGATTCTTTTCCTCATAACCCTAGTTGCAACATTAGTTATCTTCCTTCTTGTATATCTTGAACCAGGTGGAAGTATGTCCCTGTTAATTCTTAGTCTGTGGTTTGTCGTTGCCTTCCTTGGTTTAAGTAATCCGTTTAGAAACAGTGTGCTAGTAGCAATAATTGCAAGTATATCTGGGGGTTTCCTTGTTGCAGCTGTAACTGGTAATTGGTATTGGTATCTACTGGTCTTTCTTGGAGTAGTAATTGCAATCTTCTCTGTATATTCAAGAGGAATGTCTAAAATTCTAGTTGCTATTTCACTATCCATTGCATTGCTCATGGGTGTCTTTCTCTCAGTTGTGTGGGACAGTGTCTTGCGAGATTACCAAAAAGGTAGGATAGAGGCATTCTTCAATCCAGCAGAAACAGAAAGTAACATTGGATTTAATGTTAACCAATCTAGAATTGCCATTGGCTCAGGACAGATATTTGGTAAAGGATTTGGAAATGGTACCCAAAGTAAAAGAGATTTTATACCGGAGCATGAAACAGACTTTATCTTTGCTTCCTATGCAGAAGAATTTGGACTGGTAGGGAGCCTCTTTCTCTTAGGTCTGTATGCGGTAGTAGTTCTACTTTGCTTCATAACTGGAATGAATCTTGTTGAAGAAAAAATGCTCTCCCTGATATGTATTGGCATTGGTCTGCAGATTCTTCTGGGAGTGTTTATTAATGTTGGAACAAATCTTGGAGCTATACCAGCTACTGGTATTCCACTTCCCCTGATGAGTTCTGGAGGAACGGTGACGATTATGACCCTGTTTTCAATGGGTATTGTTCAGAACATATACAAGAAGTATTTAGGAAAAACAAAAAACAAAAGTGAAGATATCCTTGATGTGTATGAAATGTCCTAGATTTATTGACTTTTTCGCAATATTAACTTAAAATCCTTTCCTATGGCAGAAATAAAGAAAGAAATTAAAAAAACAGCTAAGAAAGTAACCAAAAAAGTAACTAAGAAAGTTGTAAAAACAGTAAAGGAAGAAACTGCAGTTGTTTCAAAGGATAAATTTGCAGTAATTGCAATTTCTGGAGTACAGCTTAAAGTATACGAGGGTAAAGAGTATGAAGTTAACAAACTTACTGGAGACAAAGGAGATAAGTTAGAAATAACTGAAGTTCTTTTGATTGCAGACGGAGAAGATATAAAAATGGGAACCCCATACATTGAGGGTTCAAAAGTTTCTTTGGAAATCTCTTCTCAAAAAAGAGGAGTAAAAATAAATGGTCTTAAATATAAGGCTAAATCCAGATACAGAAAGCACTTCGGTTCAAGACCATTCATAACAAAAGTTCTTGTTAAGAAGATAGCATAATGTCCAAACAATACTATTTTGAGTCTGGAAATTTTCAAGATCTGTCTTTTGCAGAACTAGTTTCTGTTTTCAACACCTTTGGTTTAAACAAAGATACAATACACAGATATTCTGACAGTATTCTTCTCATTAAAAGCAGTGATATATCCCCAGATGTTCTTAAGAAGGTTTTTAGTAGGCTTGGTGGATTCATAAGATTTGGATACATCATAGACGACTTAGATACATTCTTAGGAGATTTCTCAAAGAAGGAAGATAAGGTCATATTTGGCTTAAGTATACTAGGAGAACCAATTTCAACAGACTCTAAATTTCTAAGAAGACTGGGAAAGCAGATAAAGATTGGTTTAAAAGAAGAGGGAAAACCATCTAGATTTGTTAATCCACTCTCAAGAAGCAGTGCTCTTAATGCTGCACAGATAGTAGGAAACGATATATTAGAAAAAGGTTTTGAACTTTGTATTATCCGTGGAGAAAATGAAGAAATATATGGTAGTACAATATCTGTTCAAGATGTAGATGGCTTTGCCAAAAGAGATATTGAAAAACCACATACGGACTTAGAAATGGGTACACTTCCTCCTAAGTTAGCTAGAATAATGATGAATTTAACTGGTAGAAAAGACGGTATTGTATGGGATCCATTCTGTGGTTCTGGAACAATACTCATGGAAGCAGGTATGCTAGGATTTGATCTTTTAGGTTCAGACATAGATGAAAAGGCAGTAGATTTTACTGAGAAAAATATCGAATGGCTTTCAGCAAAAGGAGATATTGGTGATGTTAAATACAAAGTTTTCCAAATGGATGTAACAGATGCTCCCGGAAAAGTTGTTAGTGATTTGAAAAAAACAGAGATAAAATGTGTGGTATGTGAGCCATATATGGGACCTCCACAAAGAAGAGTTATGTTCCCAAACAGAGCTGATGTGTATCTTGAAAGAGTAAAGGCTTTGTATGTTGGACTTCTAGATATTTTAGGCAGAATAGCTCATACAGGATTTGTTGTAGTCATCATTATTCCATCATACAAAACACATACAGGCTGGAAAACATTCAGTGTTAGAGATGTTTTTGGCAAGCAATGGGATGTTGTTAACGGTGAATTATGTAAGGGTAGGGACTTGATGTGGAAACGAAAAAATAGTATTATCACAAGGAACATTTTTGTTTTACGCAGAAGATAACTGCGATTAATTAAGTTTTGTTTACAGAGCAATGTCACACGTAGTAGGTGCAGCAAGTACATCAAACAATGGACATGTAGCAGGAAAAAGACTTGGAGTTAAGAAATTTGCTGGAGAAGTTGTTAAAGATGGAAATATAATAGTTAAGCAGAGAGGATCTGTATATCATTCTGGAAAGAATACATACATGTCCAAAGATTTTTCCATACACGCTCACAAAGAGGGTGTAGTACAGTTTAGAAGAATGACTGGATTTAAGAGAGGTCAGTACTTTGTAGATGTGGTAGAATCTGTCTAGGAAGATACCAATTATGTCAAAAACAAGATTCATACAGGTCGAAAGTAAGAACGCTATCCTTGAGCTTTTAAAAGAGGGTAGAGATTTTGACAAATTATATATCGCAGCAAACTCTTTTAAAGATGAGAAGGTACAAGAGATTGTTGAGATAGCAGGAAAGAAGAATATCCCCGTATTGAAGGTTTCAAGAAAGATTATCACTAGAAGATTAAGAAATTCAAAGAGTGAGAGTATTTTGGGATATATGTATTCTCAGAATAACTGGGATTTGGAAGAGCTTTTAGACAAGCTGTCTGACGAGGGAAAGCAACCATTCTTTTTAGTTTTAGATGATCTTAAATATACCCAGAATATTGCAGCTATAATGAGAACTGCATTTGCTGCAGGGGTAAACGGTATTATCGTTAATCCTCAAGAAAAGAACCTCATAACCAATGAGACAATTAGAATATCTATGGGTGCAGCTGAGCGAATACCTCTTGTAGAGACAAATCTTTTCAATGCATTAAAACTTTTAACAAAGAATGATATTAAGATATTTGCTGTACATATGGGTGGTGATATGTATTTCGATACTGATTTAACAGGTGCAGCTGCTTTCATAATGGGTGCTGAGGATGTAGGAATCACAGCTGGTTTACTTGAGAGAGTAGATAAGAAGATTTCAATCCCAATGAGAGAGGGTATTGGTTCACTAAATGTAAGTGCAAGTGCAGCCGTAATAATGTACGAGAAATTAAGACAGGAAGTTAAGGCTTAGATCAGTTTCTCCATTAACTCTTTCAATTCTTTGTGTGTATTGTATCTAATAACTACCTTCCCACCTTTTGTCATCTTAGATATGTGTGCTGTATATCCAAGCTTTTTACTTAGTAATCTTGAGTAATTATCTGTTTCCTCATCACTTCTTTTCCAATTTCTTGTTGTTGAACCTTTTCCGAAGTTAATCTTTCTTACCAAAGCCTCTGTTTCTCTTACACTCATCCCGCGCTTTACTACTAGGTCAGCTGCTGCAATTAGAGATACTTTGTCTTTAATACCAAGTAAAGCTCTTGCATGGCCTTCACTTAATTTCTCATTAAGAATATCTTCTTTAACTTCATTAGGTATTAGGAGTAATCTAATCTTGTTTGTAATGGCAACTCTACTTAAACCAACTTTCCTTGCAATATCTCCCTGTGCTATACCAAACTCATCCTGCATCTTTTTAAATGCGTATGCTTCTTCAAGTGGGTTTAGGTCTTTTCTTTGGATATTTTCAATAATGGCTAATTCAAGCATATCTTGAGGTGAGGATTCCTGTATTACTACTGGTACAGTCTTAAGACCTGCTAGTTGTGAAGCTCTTAGTCTTCTCTCTCCAGCTATGAGGAAGTATTTCTCAGAATCTTTATTCTTTGTAATGATTAATGGTTGTATTACTCCGTGCTCTCTTATGGAGTCTGCAATGTCGATTAATTCCTCAGGATCAATATGCATTCTAGGCTGGTATGGGTTTGCCTCTATTTTGTTAATGTCGAAGTTTGGATTGTATGCACTGTTAGTATTCTCCATTTCGTTCGTACTAATTAATGCTGCTAATCCTTTTCCCAGTCTTTGGTTGTTTTGCATATTATGTAATGTAAAAATTAATCGTCAAAACGGGCTATGAACTCAGTAGCTAGATTCTTGTATGCTAGAGCTCCCGTGGATTTCTTGTCATATTGGAATATTGTTTTACCATATGATGGAGCCTCTGAGAGTCTTACATTTCTTGGTACAATGGATTTGAATGCTACATCTCCAAAGAAGGATTGAACATCTGCTACAACACTTCCTGAGAGTCTTGTTCTACTGTCGTACATGGTCAGTATTACGCCTCCAATTGTTAATGACGGATTTATACCTTTAATTAACTTTGTAGTCTCTAATAGCTGTCCTAGCCCCTCTAAAGCGAAATATTCACACTGGATTGGTATTAGGAGCTTCTCTGCAGCTATTAATGCATTAATTGTGAGTAATCCAAGTGATGGAGGACAATCTATAATGGCATAGTCAAAATCTTCTGTGAATTTGGAAAGGGCTTTTTTAAGGAGAGTTTCTCTTGAGAGCATATTTACCATTTCAATTTCTGCTCCTGCCAATGAAAGATGTGATGGTACTAGGTAAAGGTTTGGAGTAGAGGTAGTAACAAATACAGAGGAGATGAGGTCGTCTTGTACAAGTACATCGTAAATACTTTTGTATGGTGGTTCATCTGTTGAACTCCAGTTTTGTTTGTCAAATTGCTGTGTAAATCCAATACCAGAGGAAAGATTTGACTGTGGGTCTAGATCTATTAGGAGAACCTTCTTCTTCTTGAGGGCTAAACTTGCTCCAAGATTTATTGCTGTTGTTGTTTTACCAACTCCACCTTTTTGATTTGCTATTACGAATGTTTGCATATGTATGTCTACAATTTACCACGTTTCACAGACGAGGTCTAGAGATTCTTATATGTTTCGTGTTGAGCTATTCTGAACTGAGAGAAGGGGTAATATACAAGCCATGCTTTACCTTTTATATTCTCTTTTGTAATTGGACCAAATGTTCTTGAATCTGAGCTGTGGGGTCTGTTATCTCCACATACAAAGTACTGACCTTCTGGTACAGTTATGGTTTCTCCTTCGTGAAGGAATTCTCCCCCGTTTGTGTATATTGAATTGCTTAAGTAACTGGATTCATCCACTAGTTTGTCATTTATATATATATGGCCGTCTTTCAGCATTACTTTGTCTCCAGGAAGACCAATGACTCTTTTTATGAAGTCTTGTGTGTCAGAGTATTTAAAGATTATTACATCTCCTCTTTGTGGTTCTTTGAATTTGTAAAGGAGTTTGTTTGCCATTAGATATTCACCATTCTGGTATGTAGGGTGCATAGAGTTGCCTATGACTTCGTGAGGGGTCATGATGAACAGATACAGAACGATAGATATGACTAATGCTACAACTACAGTTTCCAAAAATGACAGTAGGAATTGTCCAACTGAGGAAAAGGCTGATGCGATTTTCTCTGTGGGAGTCTTTACGTTTGTTTCTGTTTCGTACATTATGATGGGCAGATAAAATAAA
>CAZOFW010000013.1:0-16643 GCA_964579365.1 uncultured Candidatus Saccharibacteria bacterium | reverse complement strand
TAACAGTGTTTAGAGAGATATTCTAGTGAAATTGATTTAACTTGGTGGACGATATTGAAATACATGGAACTTAAGAACAATATTTCTTTATATTACTTTCTTTAAATTTTTCAATCGGAAACCAACCTGCCTTTCAAGGATTTTATATCTATTTAATAGCTCTTCATCTTTTAGCATTTCTTCGGGATTCTTCTCTTTAATATTATTAATAGTAATCATTTCATCACCAAATTGTGATTTCGTTAAATCTATTTTCTTTCCATTTGGAAGAACATTCCAATAATGAGAATATCCTTTTAAAAAAATATCTCCTTTGTATATCTTTCCTCCTAGATATTTATATACCAATAGTGCAGTTACAGCACATTGACCAATTGTTTTATTTGACCTATTCCACATTTCCGTAACAGATGGACAAACAGTATCTTTACACCAAGAATTCTTTATAGCTCCTTTTAAAAGTTTAAGATCCATTGGATTATTTAGAATTTCATTTATGGAATCTATCAATCCTGTGTTTTTAATCATTTCTTGAAATCTTGGGTTCGCACCAGAGCTATGCTGTATTGGTATCAGAGGAATATTCTGATATCTCTTAAATTTTCTTGTCTTAGAAATAAAATCTATTTCTTTTGTAAGATTATTGTCAGGTCGTATATTTAAGAAATATTTGTAAAAGGTTAAATAGGCGGTATTTCCCATTAAAAGTATCAACTTAGGCTTAATAAGATCTATTTCCTTTCTTAGAATTTTACTTTTTACTGATAATCGTATCTCTTCTTTATTTGGTCTTTTAATATTTTTCTTTCCCTTCTTTATTTCATACCCAGGAAAGCTATGTACTATTTCTGTGTGATATATACAATTTGGTTTATTTGGATAAACAGTACAATTAAATTTGTTTAAAAATTTTTCTAAAGCCTTTCCTGTATTTCCTATTCTTCCGTCTTTATAAAAATAATTTACTCCAGAGAGTCTTACTTGTTCAGGAGCCATAGCTTCAGCAATAACCATAACTTTTGAATCTATGTTTGTTTTGTAAATATCTCTTTTAACTTTCTCTTTGTCGTCTCCGCATACATTTAAATGAAATATATTCTCAAAGACAATAGTGAGTTCTTCTTGTTTAGTCATAGTTTATTATATGGGAAATTCATTCAAAAATGGTGGACGATATTGAAATACATGGAACTTAAACAAAGATCTTGTTTATCTATTCCTCTAAAATCTTTTTGATAATTTTTTTATCAGCTTCAACCATATCAATCTTTAACAATTCATCTTTTTTAACCCATTTGACCTGTTCATGTACAAGTTTTTTTAGATTTTGAACGTTCTCAGATTCTACATAATATGATTTCGCTTTTATTTTCATTCTGGGATACTCATGTGTCACTTCACAAATAAATTTCTTAATCTCAATATCAATATCTAGTTCTTCTTTAAATTCTCTTCTTAATGCTTCGTCCTCTGTTTCAGACATCTCCAATTTACCACCAGGAAATTCCCATTTATGCTCTTGATGAGAGCTCTTTCTTCTTTGAGCTACAAGATATTTATCATTATTTTTAAGAACCCCCACAACAATTTTAATCATTTCTATAACAATAAAGAATATATTCAGTGATTATATCATGGGGAAATTGGGAATGGTGGACGATATAGGATTCGAACCTATGACCCTCTCGGTGTAAACGAGATGCTCTAACCAGCTGAGCTAATCGTCCATATAATATGCCGGGGACAGGAGTTGAACCTGCACGGGAGTATAAATCCCACTACCACCTCAAGGTAGCGTGTCTGCCAATTCCACCACCTCGGCTTACATGTAGAGAAGATTTTACCAAACAAATACCCTAAAGACAATTGGTATTACTGCTCAAACTTTAATGAGTTCAATACTTTTAGTGCTAGATTCAAATTACCGAAAACGATTAATCTGTAATATATGGTAATAAACTAATTGTTCCTAAATCTGTTACTTGATTTTCCTTAATCGTAAAAGTTACTAACTCACCACCATACTCTGGAGAATTTACTAACTGATCTGGCGTATTCCCTGATCCTCCAAGCTTTGCAAGATAACTCTTAAATAAGCTTCTAATACTAGAGCAATATTTAGCAACATTCGCAGCATTATCCTCTCCACCATCGGCATAATAGACACATTGTCTTAAAGAATATATCTGATATGCACTTTCCTCCTGATATACAGTATAGTCTACAGAATAAGTTCCGAGCGGAAGAGTACTCTGTCCATTTTCTAAATCATTAGAATAGTTAGTTTTATCTCCAGATCCCTTACTCCAAAAACAATACTGTTTAGACATTTCTTCCGTATTAGTGAAGCACAATCTGACAGCAGGTGTTCCTTCGCTTGGGAATCCAAAAGCTACTTTGAATTTACCTGTCTTTTCAGTCGGTGTTGTTGTGGTAGTATCATTACTCTCCGTTGTAGTAGTATCTGTATCTACAGTAGTATCTTTAGAACCAGTTATATTAGATAACAAATCTATGCCTCTATCCTTTAGTACATAATATGTTAATCCCCCTAGTAAACATATAATTAAGAACAGTAATAATCCTACAATATACGATTTCTTTTCTTTCTGTGGCTGTGTAATTGGTGTAGGCTCACTAACGACATTTATTTGTTCTTCCATATTTATTATCACTAAATTATATCCTTTCACTCTACTACCTTTTTTTCTTAGGTACAACACATTGTAAAAATATCAAATATCCGGCACAATATACCTGCTAACCTGTACCAAAATAAATATGAAAATTAAAAACATACAAGCAAGAGAAATACTAGACTCCAACGGTAGACCAACAATATCTACAGAGATTGAACTCCTCAGTGGAGACAAAGGAGTCGGAGATGTACCAAGCGGAGCATCTACTGGAACAACTGAAGTACTAGAACTCAGAGACCAAGACGGACTAGGAGTAACAGAGGCTGTAAATATCATAAATACAAAAATTAAAGATTCAATCATTGAAAAAGAATTTACAAGCCAAGAAGAATTCGACAACCACTTAATCTCTCTAGACGGTACAGAACAGAAAAGTAAGCTAGGAGGGAACAGTATCCTCTCATGCTCCATGGCATTCTGTAGAGCTACAGCAAATTCCTTGGGATTAGAACTCTACGAATATATCTCCATGATATATTCCAAAGAGAATTACAATCCTAAAACCTTTGCTATGCCTACTCCACTTGTGCTAGTGATGGAAGGTGGTAAACATGGAGATTGGGCTACAGACATACAGGAATTCATGATAGTACCAAATATGGAAAAGTTTAAAACATTTGAGAATGGTTTTAGACAAAGTATTAAGGTATTCCAAGGTATAAGGGACATACTTAAACAGAAAAGATATTCTACAAATGTAGGTTTTGAAGGAGCATTTGCACCAGCAGAGATAAAGGGTAACAAAGAAGCTCTAGATATCATACTCCAAGGGATACAGGAGAGTGGATATATCCCAGGAGAAGATTTCAGTATGGCACTAGATGTTGCAGCCTCTGAGATATATGACAAAACTAAACAGAAATATATCCTTAAGAAAGAGAAAAAGGAATACGATACAGAAGGATGGATACAATTCCAAAAAGAGCTTTACAGTAGCTATCCATTAATCTCCATCGAAGATCCCCTCATAGAAGATGACTGGAGTAGTTGGAGTAATGTTACTAAAGAGTTAGGAGAGGAATACCACATAGTTGGAGATGATCTTTTAACAACAAACACTCAGAGGATACAGAAAGGAATTGAGGAGAAAGCAATGAATAGTGTATTGATAAAATTAAACCAAATTGGAAGTGTTACGGAGACTCTAAATGCCATACGACTTACAGTAGAGAATAATATGACTGCCATGATCTCACACAGAAGTGGAGAGACAAATGATTCATTCATAGCTGACTTAGTTGTAGGTACTCCTGCTACACAGTGTAAATTTGGAGGTCCTACAAGAGGAGAAAGATTGGTGAAATACAACAGACTCTTAGAGATAGAAAAGAAGTTACTTCTTTAATCCCATTCGTTCAAACATATTCAAAGATACAATCCTCTTCTTCTTTGTGTCTTGTCCTTTGTACAAAGGTACTGTGAATATAAACTTACTACCTTTTCCTAATTTACTCTCTACCCATATCTTACCCTTCATCAACTTTACTAAACTGAAGGTAACATATAAGCCCAGTCCTGTACCTCCCGGTCTTACAATATCAATTGGATTCCAATTCTTTCCTTCAATGTAATTGTCTACTCTGTAGAATTTCTTTCCCAATTTAGACAATTCATCCTTTGGAATTCCATGCCCTGTATCCTCAATTGAAACCGTTACCTTCTCCTTGTCATACTCGGTCTTCACCGTTACACTACCCCTCTCTGTATATTTAATTCCATTGTCTATGAGGTTATTTAGTATCTCAATT
This sequence comes from uncultured Candidatus Saccharibacteria bacterium, assembly GCA_964579365.1. Classification (GTDB taxonomy): domain Bacteria; phylum Patescibacteriota; class Dojkabacteria; order SC72; family SC72; genus JAKPKF01. Next base: position 12,196 of record CAZOFW010000013.1, on the reverse strand, counting down.
ATCCTTGCCTTATCTGCATATATTAATGGTGTTCTTTTCTTTGCTTTGTTAATCAATTTCAATTTCTTCAATTTTGCATCTCTCACATGACCGTGAATACACATATCTATCTCTTGAAGGATATCTACCTGTTCACTGTTAATATCTATTTTGTTTCCCTCTAACTTAGCAGATGACAGAAGCGTATTAATTAACTTAATCTCAGTATCTATGGCATCCCTTATCCTACCAAGATGTCTCTTGAACTCATCTGGATTACTGTCTACATATTTCTGAAGTAGTTCTACATTTAGTTTTACAACCGTAGCGGGTGTTCTAAGTTCATGTCCCATGATATCTATCATGTCTCTCTCCTTCTTCCTTGCCTCTTCTAACTCCATAACCTTTATCTGTAATTCTTTGGTCTGTTCATTTACCTTATCCTGAAGTGTCTTGTTGAAGGATTCCAATTGTTGATACAAGGCTGCTCTCACCAATGCCATATGGGTACTCTGCATAACACTTTCAAGAAAATCAATATCTCCAACTGTATATGAATCTTGGTTGTACTTTTCACCAATAATTACTGCACCATTAAATTTCTCCGCTTCTTTCAAAGAGAAGATTATCTCTATACCATACTTCTTCATAAAGGACAGGATCTCATCTCTTTTACTATCTATTATTCTCTTCCCAGCACGCTTGTCCTTTACTAATTCCGAATATATTAAAACTCTGTTACTATTTAACTTCCTCCAAACTCTTAAGGTACTAACAATATCTTGGATTCCAGCTTCCCATCTTCCTTTTACCTGTTCCACCAACACATCATCCTTGCGGTCCAAAATTACTACCGATGCGAAATCGGTGTCAAAAGAGTTTGAAATTAATGTAAGTAAATTTTCTGATATATCTTCCATCTTAACTGTCTCAGCATTTTTACTTTGGAAAACTTTTAGACTTGAAATTGGATGATACCTTGTATATACAATTTTTTCAGAGAGAAATTGATCTACCCACTTAAATGTTTGAGCTAATATAAGAGAAATTGCGCCAGAAACGATTGCAAGTTTAACAACTCCAATAAATGAGAAATCTATGTCCCAAAGTGGTACTACTAAAAAGATAACCAACAGGAAAGAGATTAGTATGATGACTGCCTTAAGAACTATCTGAATAAAGGAACCAACCAAAACCCTTGTATCAAGAAATCTCGTTGTTAAGATAGAATACCCAACAATTATGGTCCATATTGAGTTACCAATTGTCCCATATTTGTAAAAACTAGTATCACCAAATACCAAAGGAAATATAAAGTCAAAAAGGAGAACAGGTACAAGCATTACGATTCCACCAACCACATACAACTGTACCTGCCTTTTCTCTATACCTTTTAAAATCTTTGCCTGTCTTATGTAGTACCCAACTATATAGATTGCAGTTATGAATTCTGGTAAACCATAGAAAAAATATAATCGACCCATTGTCGCTATACTGTTAAAATCTCCTGAGATATTCTGTGTATCTACAACAACAAGGTTGGTAAACCACATGATAATCGTCATAACCAGCATATATGACCCAATTAGTAGCAAGAATGTCTTGAATTTTTTCTTTAATTCTTCTGGATAAACCCTAGCAAAAAGAATTAGTCCCAAAGTCATACAATAGGCAGCTGTGTATACAATCTTCAACCAGATAGTGGTATCAAAAAGGATAGGATTAGAGTAAAAGAAAATACATAGAGACCATAATCCTAAGAAGAAAACAGAGAAGAAGTAATATCTTTTTACTTTGTTTTTGAAATCAGAAAACAGTACAAAAAGACCAAGTCCTATTTGGGTTATACCTGAAAGTAGATTAATAATTCCAATTAAATCTGTCATTTCTATTTCTTCAATCTAAGGGCACAGTTACATATATACAAGGGACACTTTGGAGGGTTGGCAATTTCTTCCCAACAATTCAACTCTTCTCTCTTAATCAATTTGTTAACAAGATATGAAGGATATACATCCTCTCGGTATTCTTCTATAACATCTGTCGTAATTCTCATAGATTTAAGCATTTGTACAATGTACAAGAATTTGAATCTTGATAATAGATAGTGATTCCACCTGTAAAACAGTAAGGACTCTTCATTGTTCACTTTGATTAGTTTCTTAACTACCTCTCCCCTTGGGAAATATTTAGAATTACTGTACAACTCTTTTCCATATGCATACTCCCTCATGTTTTTTGTTAATGATGGAAATAGTGAACAGAAAAGTAAATGCAAGGTATCTAATTTAACAGTATAAAGAGGGTCAAGAGAATCTGCTACAAACACAGCTCCATTCTTTCCTTTTAATTTCATATCATTCAAGAGGACTACATATTCATCTTCCGAGAGATATGCTGTACCGTGACTCGAAAAGAAGCCATCGAAGTAACCATCTGGTTGTTTCTTGGTAAAAGCGACAAAGTCATCTAACGCTATCGTTACATTTTCGTCTTTTCTTGAATAATCCTTTACACTATCTCCCTTTAAGTATGTCTGCCAAGGTACTTGGTAATAATCGAGCGTGTTTTGTGTAGCTACAATGGAATGAGGAGAGATATCTACCGTTATTAGTTCTATCTTCTTCTCTGGGAACTTTTTCTTTAACTGATTGTACAACATTAATGTAGACCATCCAGCACCAGGGCCATATTCTAGTACTCGGATAGTGTCTTCTTTTGAAGAGATATGTTCTACTAGGAAATCGATATTATTTAACGCTGTTTTTAATGATGTTGGATTTAATCCTTTTCCAAACATTCTCATAATCTCGTACTCATCCCATCTTTCAGCAATATTTACTCCAGATTCCTTGCTGAGTAAGAAAAGAAAATATTCCCCACATTTTCTAAGGAAAAGATTTTTCAGAGAGACATTTACTAAGGGGATATTGGGGGCAATTCTACTGTATACTTCTTCTAATTTGAGATCCCTTTTTTTCAACCAATATTTCTGTTTTCGTTCATCGCTTTGAATCATAATAGGCAGATTTATATTATAAATTCATTATATAGACCAATCATTACAAACTCAATCTTGGTTCCCTGTCGACCTCTATTATCTTCTTTTCCTCTGTAATATATTCTCCCCTCAGTATCTTGTAATACCCAGCTATACCTACCATACCAGCATTATCTCCTCTGTACTCTCCCTTGGGATATACATATTCCAATCCATACTTCTTTGCAACATTTCCAATTTTTCTTACAATCTCCTCACTATTAAACACACCACCACCTACAAACAAACTCTTAATATCACTATTCTGTTCAATAGCTAACTCAAGCTTAATAACAAGAGACTCAATAATACTATCTAAAAATCCTCTACAGAAATCATAAACCCATACACTATCCTTTTCTCCACTCTCCCTTAGTTCTTTTGTCTTGTACAAAGCAGCTGTCTTTATACCAGAGTAACTAAAATTCAAATCTTTGGAATTCTTCATCGGTACTGTAAAAGATATATTCCCACTCTTACCCTTCTTAGCAAGTTCACAGATAATTGGTCCACCTGGATATCCAAAGTTTAACATCCTTGCTACCTTGTCGAATGCTTCTCCTACTGCATCGTCAAGTGTTTCTCCAAGCTTCTTGTACTCTCCAATCTTAGGAGAATATATTAGCTCCGTGTGTTTACCAGATATGAGTAGTCCCAATGCTGGGAAAAGTTCTTCAACATTCTCTATACCAGCCCCTTTAGAATTAAGGAGTAATCCCGAGAGGAGGTGTCCTTCCATATGGTTTACAGGTACGAAGGATTTCTTGTATTTAATTGCCAAATCTTGTGCAAATTTCAAACCTACTTCCAAATCTATGGCCAATCCAGGCCCATATGTAGCTACTACATAATCTATATTCTCCATATTCAATCTAGCCTTCTTTAATGCCTCCTCATACACCATGGGGATATTCTTCTCATGTTCTCTTCTAGCTATATCTGGAACTACTCCACCCCACTGTGCATGTATTTCTACTTGAGAAGATACAATACTGGAGAGGATACTACGACCTCTTAAAATAGCTACAGAAGTATCGTCACAGCTTGTGTCGAATGCAATTATGTTTGGTTGGTTATCCTTCATATATCTCTATGCTCCTTTTATCTATTGTTATGTACTTAATAACTACCTTGTACATTGGTATATCCATGTTATCACAGAGAGCAGATATCTCCTCAAAGAATTTGTCTGCCCACTCGATTACCACAATATTTCCAGCTTCTAGGTTTTCAATTAATCCAGATTTCTCTAGTTCTCCTTTTTCCAATCTCCATGTATCCATATGTGCAAGTATCTTACTGTCGTACTTGTACTCATTAATTATGGTGTATGTTGGAGAATTGACAACCCCCTGTACACCTAAGCTTTCACCAATACCTTTTGTAAATTGTGTCTTACCTGCTCCTAGTTCTCCACTTAATGCTACAACAACTGGGATATCTGTTTTAAGATATTTGTCTGAGAATTCTTTAGCAAGAGATATGGTCTCTTTGGTACTTTGGGTTTCTTTTTCTAGAATCTTTTTACTCTTAACAAGGGCATTTTCAAATTGTACTGAACCCTGCCTTAATACAGAGAGTTCGTTCATAGTGGTATCTAGTACTGTAGAAGGAGGGTTCTTTGGTAGTTCTCCTGCATCTAAGAAGAGGTCAATTAGTTCCAAGCTTTTCTTTGGAAGGTCTTTTACTAACTTCTCAATACTGTATGGTGTAGATCTGTAGGAGACGTTTGCAGATGTTGCTGTAATTGGTTTACCATATTTGGATATTAGTTCTTGTGTAAAGGTGTATGCAGGTATTCTTACTCCTACAGCACCATGGGAGGATACTACTGGGCTTTGGAGTGCTCCTTTGCTCATGGATATGACTGTAAGGGGTCCTGGTAGGTAGTTGTCGTAGAGGTTGTTTGCCATTTCATTTAGTTCTACATATTCATTTGCCATTTGTTTGTCACTTACGGCTATGGATATGGGTTTGGAGCCTCTGTATTTTTTGTATGCTAGTAGTTTAGCTAGTGCTTTGGGGTTAGTTGCATCTCCTCCTAGGCCGTAGCATGTTTCAGTTGGGTATATGATTAATCCACCATTTTTTAGTGTTTCAATGGCTTTTAGTATTGCTTCTTCTTTGTTTTTGTAGATATCTATTTTTAGCATGGTATAATTATACTAGGAATATGCCAAAATGCCCATATTCCAATACTTTTAAATTGTCAGAAGATATATTATGTCAGTAGTACATACAACAGGAGAGAATTTTGAAAATGAGGTTCTTAAGTCCGAGGGTTTAGTTCTTGTAGATTTCTGGGCTCCATGGTGTAGTCCATGTAGGATGTTGGGACCAATACTTGAGGAGTTAGAGGAGGAGATGGGAGAGAAGGTTAAGGTTTGTAAGGTGAATGTAGATGAGGAGGGAGCTTTAGCACAGAAGTATGGGATTATGAGTATACCAGCAGTATTTCTTTTCAAGGGTGGTGAGGTTGTAGAGACTATGATTGGTTTACAACCAAAAGAGTCCTTTCAGGAGGCCATTAACAAACATTTGGGTTAGTAATATTTAGCGTACTCTTTAGATGTAGAGATATGGTTTCCGCCTACTTCTTTGGAGGTGTACAGGGCTTCGTCTGCTTGTTTGAGGGCTTGTTCCCAAGATTTTTTTAGTTGTTCTTCTTTAGCCATATATTGGGAGAATGTTTTAACCTTTGTAACATGTACTCCCATAGATACAGTGGCAGAGTACTTTCCTTTGTTCTCAGAGATATCTTTTAGGAGTCTTCTTGCTAATCCGTATGCAGTACTTCTTTTACCGGAGTATTCTTCAACAACAATTACAAATTCATCTCCTCCCATCCTCATTACTAGGTCTCTTTGCCTTACAGAGAGGAGTATGGTTTCAGAGACCTTCATAATTGCTCTGTCTCCTGCACCGTGTCCATACTTGTCGTTAATCTCTTTGAGGTTATCTATGTCTATGTATATTACCCCTATTCTTTTCTCTGGATCTGAATACATGAGCAATCTTTTAATTCTTGTCCAGAATCCTTGTCTGTTGAGTACTTTAGTTAGAGGGTCTCTCTCAGAGAGGTTTGCTAGCTTTTGTATGTATCTGTCATATTCTACTTCTCTGTTTCTGTCTGACTCAAAGAATTGTACATACATGTACAGTTGACTGTTAGCCCAGGATACTGCAACATCTACATATTCTTCTTTGGCATATTTACTACTTATCTGTACAAATCTTTTTCTTTGTCCTCCTCCTAATTCTAGGACACTGTTTAGTCTGTATTTTTCTTCTTTACTGAATATGTCATAGATGGTGATGGGTTTTTTACCTGTGAGAAAATCTTTGGTATCTAGTACTGTATCTAGTATTATGCCTTCTTCATTTATGCGAAGGACTACTAGGCCTATGAATGGTGAGAGGACGTTTTCGTAGATGTTCATAACAGAGATAATAACACATATGTATATATTTACTCAATTAATATTGTTTGATATACTTCTAACTGTATTGGAGTGGTAGCTCAATTGGTTAGAGCATCTCACTGTCACTGAGAAGGTTGCGGGTTCGAGTCCCGTCCATTCCGCCATATTCAACATGTTCCCCCAATTCGATTTGTACACTTTCATTAATAGTTTCAGATAGTTTATTCAAAGATCACAGTTCCTCCTTGGCATACAAGCTTTAACCGCTTCTTCTTTATATGAATGAATTACTGTGCACGTATATAGTAAATATCGCTAATATGATAAAATTTGTTAAATAATTATTAATTCAAAAATAATATGACAGATTTACTAGAGAGATTATTAAAATTCAGAAAAGCAAGGGATTGGGAACAATTTCACACACCTGAGAATCTAGCTAAATCTTTGACAATTGAAACTGGCGAATTATTAGAATGTTTCCAGTGGTCAAACAAGTACGACGTTGAAGATGTTAAATCCGAGGTTGCTGATGTATATACCTACCTACTATTATTTGCTCACTCTCTCAACCTAGATCTAGATAAAGTAGCATCAGATAAACTTACTATTAGTGAAAAGAAATATCCCGTAGAGAAAGCAAAGGGTAATGCAACTAAATATACTAAATTTAAGAATTAAAAGCCTAGATGTACGAGATAAAGAAATTTGCATATAAGAAAGAGAACTTTGGGAAATTAAAAGAATATCGTTTTGGTGCAAATTGGCCTATCGTGTACATACTTGAAGATGGAAGAGAAGCATACATTGGTGAATCTGTAAGTGCATATAAACGTGCAAATCAACATTTTGAGAAAGAGGAACGATCAAAACTAAACAATATGTACGTAATTGCAGATGAAGAATACAACAAGTCTGCGACATTGGATATTGAGGCTTCACTTATCAAATATATGTCAGGAGACGGGAAGTATTTACTTCAAAATGCTAATTTTGGGATTCAAGAATCTGACTACTACGACAGAGAAAGATACCGAGCCAAATTTGAAACAATCTGGAAAGAACTTCAGAAGTTAAATATCGTTGAAAAAGATTTAGTACAAGTTGAGAACAGTGATTTATTCAAATACTCTCCTTACAAAGCGTTGAGCGAAGATCAACTAGAAGTGGTCAAAAACATTCTTGAATTGATTAAGAATGGTATTCAAAGACCAAATCTAGTTACTGGTGAACCGGGTACTGGAAAGACTATCGTAGCGACCTATTTGGTTAAGCTTCTTAAGAGTAAAAATTGGTCAAAAGATCTTAAAGTTGGTTTGGTAATTCCAATGACTTCACTACGATCAACCTTAAAGAGAGTTTTTCGATCAGTCAAAGGATTAAGTTCAAATATGGTAATTGGACCTAATGATGTTGTGAAAGACGAGTACGATATCTTAATCGTAGATGAAGCACACCGATTACAAAGAAGAATAAACCTACCTAATTACAGCGAGTTTGATAGGATCAACGCTAATTTAGGCTTGGATAGGAACAAAGGGACCCAACTTGATTGGATAATGAGATCTTCAAAATATCAGATATTTTTCTACGATCAGAATCAAAGTATTAAACCAGCAGATATACAACATGGAGAATTTGATCAATACAATGCAATACCACATACACTTACATCACAAATGCGTGTAAAAGGTGGTGATGACTATATTAAATACATAAGAGATATTCTAAATGTAACCCCTACTCATCCTAACAAATTTTATCTTTATGAATTCAAATTGTTTGATAAAGTTGCAGATCTGGTAAGTGCAATTAGAGAAAAAGACCAAACAATTGGTCTTTCAAGATTGTTAGCTGGATATGCTTGGAAATGGGAAACGAATGGTAACAATGAAATTGATTACGATATAGAAATTGAAGGTGTTAAATTGCGTTGGAACAGTGTTACAAAGGATTGGGTTAACTCTCCGAATGCAGTTAATGAAGTCGGTTGTATTCATACCATACAAGGATACGACTTAAACTATGCAGGTGTAATAATTGGCCCTGAAATTTCCTACGATGAGTCTACAAAGTCGATAGTGATAGACAAGAGTAAATACCTAGATTTCAATGGTAAGAGAGCTATATCTGATCCTAAAGAGCTAGAAAGCTACATTAAAAACATATATAAAACATTACTAACAAGAGGTATTCTTGGAACTTATGTTTATATTGTTGATGAAAAACTTCGTAACTATATGAGAGAGTTTTTTTATAATTAAGTTTATCTAAAATACAATGAATCCATTTAACCCAACGCTATTCGAATATCTTAAACAGGCTCAAACTGACAACCTCAAAACAAGTACTTATCTAAAAGAATATGCCGACTTAAAGGTAAGAGTATCCTTTGGGATGGGAGCTCCCGCAAGAGTACCTTGGATAGCCTTTATTACTAACGATATGCACGTAAGTAATGGATTCTACCCAGTATATTTATATTATAAAGATAAAAGTAAACTAATTCTTTCTTATGGTATTAGCGAAACAAGTGAATTTGATACTACTTGGCCCGTAGATGTTATTGGAAGTGCTCAAACTATTACTGAATATTTTAATGAAAAAGTTCCAAGATACGGGGATTCTCTTGTATTTAAAGCATATTCTGTTGAAAAGAATGGAGACAAGTTGCAAATAAAAGATGATGAAACTGGAGAGGTTATACCTCAAGAACAAATAGAAAATGATTTAAGAATAATAATAGAAAAATACAAACAAGGATTTGATATCGTTGAGCATACTCAAGTCACAAGTGATGTCGGAATTGGCCTTTTCTATATGGAAAAACAGCTTGAAGATTTTTTAATCCAGAATTGGGATAAAACAGATTTAGGAAAGGAGTTAGATTTAATTGTTGAGGAAGGAGTTTTAGTTAGCCAACAATACAGAACCGATATTGGTCCAATAGATATTCTAACCAGAGATAGGAAGAACGGTAACTACGTTGTTGTTGAATTAAAGAAAAACCAAACAAGCGATGATACTGTTGGACAGCTAGCAAGATATATGGGTTGGGTAAAAGAAAAGCTGGTTGATAATGATGTGAGGGGAATAATTATTGCAGGCGGATTTGATAAGCGTCTTAATTATGCTGTCAAAATGTTTCCTCAAATACAAATATATACATATCTCATTGATTTTAAATTAATCGAACAAAAAAAACTTGATCAAGGTGAAAAGGTTTAGAATATCCAAGACAGACATTTTAAAAATAAAAGGATTTATTGAGCACGTAAACGAAATGGCAGAGACTAGTTTTATTAAACATTGTTTAGCAGATAAAAAAATCTCAACAAACCTTTCTTGGGATATTACAAACGGAACGACAATTACGACTAATGCGCCTGATAGAGAAGGACTAACCAATTTTCTGACTTATTTTAGACAGGTATATTCCAACGATGACAGATTCAGCGCGAGACGACTTTGCAATATTGTACTTGCTTTTAAATTGCTGGAAGAGCCATACCTCTCAAATATTGATACCTTAAAAGATGAAATAAATGCGCTTTTAAAACAAAAGCTCGATATTCAAATAAACATTAATGATAATTGTATTGCAATAAACAACAAAGATGTATTAGACCTATTCATTAATGGCAAGATCTTCCATTCTGACGAGAAGAACTACGAAACTCTTTCCCAAGTTAGAAAATTAGCAATTTATCCCTTCTTATGGCAATTATTCATTAACGCATTAATTAGCATTGCAAATAGAATCTTTAAAATTAAAAACAATTTTGAGAAAATCAATTTTGAAAAATTAGAGGATATTTAATTTTTAAATTATAGGCATATGAATGAAGGCACTTATGCATTAACATTAATAACTTTGATATTAGGCATAATCGGGACAGTAACAGGTATTGGTTCATTAATTTTAGAGTTTTATCGTGAGCTTTTAAATAACTATCATTTGAAGCTTAAAGTTATGAAAAATATGAGAGGTGTAAATGCAGCTCCAAGACTAAAACCCGATACTGATTACATTATTTTTACAATAATTAATACCGGAAGAAGTCCCGTAAAAATTAACACTGTATATTTACGAATGTTAACAAATGAGAAAATAAAGAATTATGTTTTGACAGATTCATTCACCCCGTACATAGATAGGATACTCACAAAAGAAAATCCTGCAACAGACTATACATTAGAGCAAGAAGGAACAAAGATTGAAAGATTATTATATGTTGGCGTAATTGATGCTTATGGCAAACAACACAAGTTGTTTGTTCGACACTCCTTATTTAGATATTTCTGGAAGTTGTATATGCGAATTAAATATAAGATATCTTAAATGATTAAAAACGACATCTTAGAGGAATTTTTTGTTAAAGACGGATATTTTGATCAAAATACTAATAAAACAAGATTAAGTAATTATCTCGAGATTAAACGAGATCTTAAGAAGTTGCTGGTTGATAGTAAAAGTAACCTGGGGCTATCGATCTTGGTAGATATCTGCTTGCTTTGTAGTTGTATAGACTTATTTTCTAAAATAAACGAAGGAAGATTACCCAAGAAAGGAGAAAACGCCAAATTTTTTAAAAGTTATTTAATAGATCTTTGTGATTTCAAGCCAGAAGAAGCCGAGGCGTTGTGGAAATTACGAAATGGAGTAATACACTCTTTTTCATTAAGTAATAACCAAGGGATTATTCTCTTTGGAACGGAATCGCCAATCACTCTGAAAAAGGGAAATACATCAGTAACTTTTAATTTAAGAAGATTATACACAAAAGTAATTTTTGAATCTGCCAAAGAGTTATATAGAAAGATTTTAAATTCACAAACCCAAGAGCAGATTATTACATTTATTATGAATAACGGATTTTTTTATAAAAAATATAATAATTAATTATTATGACAAAACAAACTAAACTCGACAAAATTACAGGGAAAAGCTAGAAGAGATATTTTTGATAGATACCATGGTAGTCTCCCAAAAAAGCGATATATTATCTACTCCCCCACCATCTTTAATATCTCATTACATAGTTCTTCTATTAATCCACTCCTCTTGTATCCTTCCTCATTACTATCATACATCTCTTCATATATCTTAAATTTTTCTTCTGCATCTTCACTCTCGTAATATCTAATCATCTTAGTACTACTCTCTACCATTGTATTACAGAATGTATCTGTAGCTTCTTCTAGTATCTCTATCTTCTTGATAATATCATTAGAGGGTATATCCTCTTTAGAATATTGGTATGGTGAGAAGTAACACTCTACCATAGCATTATGTAATATCTCTGTATATTTCTTAGATTCTGTAGGTAGTTCATCTATTAGGTAGAAGGTAGTATCTATGAGTACTAAGGCTGAAGATATATTACCTACATAATCCCGTATCTCTTCCTTGTATCCCAATATCTGTACATCTTCCTCACCTTTAATATTTGTAACAGCAGGAGGTACATCTTCCCGTTGTAGGATCTCTTTAAAAAGTAAGGAGGTTAATACAATTGGAAGGGATATTATTATTGCTATTACAAACAAAGATATCTTAAAGCCTTTGGATGGTCTATATTTCTTCTTACTAGAGATATCTAACGTTATATTATCTTTCATTGGTATAAATATCCCATATTACAATTCTATTTACAATGAAGATCAGCATATTAGAAAAAACAAAAAAGAGAAGGTATAAATACCTTCTCTTAAACTTGTAACAATACTACTAGAGTTATGCCTCTAATAATTT
>CAZOFW010000012.1:0-17426 GCA_964579365.1 uncultured Candidatus Saccharibacteria bacterium | reverse complement strand
AAGATTTACTTTAAAAACCTGCTCCATCTGTAGAGTCTCGTACAAAGTTATCTTTGAGACTCTACAGAATTGGTTTTTTAATATATAATTCACCATTATGTCAGTTAAACGATCACATTCATTGTCTCTAGGTATTGTTGGTTTACCAAATTCAGGTAAGTCAACAATTTTTAATGCACTAACAAAAATGTCTGTACCTGCCGAGAACTTTCCTTTCTGTACCATAGATAAAAATATTGGAGTGGTAGAAATACCAGATGAGAGGCTAATGAAGATGGCAGAATATTTCAATGCAAAAAAGATTGTACATTCTGCTATGACCTTTGTAGATATTGCTGGATTGGTAAAGGGTGCGTCTAAGGGTGAAGGATTGGGCAACCAATTTCTTGGACATATCCGTGAAGTGGATGTCATTATGTATATGTTGCGAGCATTCCAAAGTAACGAAATCGTGCATGTATATGAGAGGGTGAACCCTGTTGAAGATTTTGAGATTGTACAGGATGAATTAATATTCAAAGATATTGAGGTTGTAGAGAAGAAGATTGCTAGTGTAGATAAATTGGCAAGGATAGGGCACAAGGATGCAGAAGAAGAGATGAAGATACTCAAGAAGATAATGGAGGAATTAAACAAGGGTACTGCGGTTATAGATATGGAATTAAGCGAGGATGAGAAGGAATATGTATATGATCTTTGGTTACTTACCAACAAGAGAAGAATGTTCATACTAAACACTAAAGAAGGCATGGAAGAGGAACAGGTCAAAGAGTGGGAGAGTCAATTAAGAGAGAAAACAGGAGATATGGTTGTAATTGCAGATGTAAAGCTAATAGGGCAGGGTGATGAGGAGATAGCGGAGTATGAAGAATTATTGGGATACAAACCAAACTCAGTTATAGATATTGTTCAGAAAGCATATGAGTGTTTAAACTTAATAACTTTCTATACTGGTAGTGAAAAAGAATGTAATGCATGGACTATAGAGAAGGGAGCGAATGTTAAGGAGGCGGCAGGTGTTATACATACAGATCTAGAAGAGAATTTCATAACGGCAGATGTAGTTAGCTTAGACGATATGTTAGGTGTAGGTGGGTGGAATAGTGCAAAGGAGAAGGGTTTAGTAAAAAACCATGGTAGAGATTATTTAGTAAATGATGGTGATTATATAATTATACTTGCTAACAAGTAGATATATTTACAGTTTTTTGTTTATCCTATAGAATGTTAGTGTCTTTTTGTTGGGAGAAAATCCCATATCATATTGGCTCTCTTACAAATAAAAAAGGAGATGTAAAATGTTAGATATAAAGGATAGAACCTTTGAGGTTGATAACCAGGAATATTGTGTAATTAAATATCTCTCTGGTGCTTTGATTGCAGAGGATATTATCAGAGGACAGAAGTTCTTGGTATTTCAAGGGTTAGAGGAGGACAATACCTTCATATTTCTCACTGAGGGCAAAGACTCTTTGTGCCCGGATAACATTAAGGAAATCTTCCCAGAAATGTATCAGAAAGTTGATTATGGAAATAGTAGGGTCTATCTTGTTGGGAGAGACGGAGTAAAGCATCTTCTTGTATATTCAGAAAATGCAATTGCAGAACCCGGATCTACGAATCGATATAATATCGAAACAATCAACATTGTTGAAGACGATGATGAGTTGATTTTTTACCATTTCGGCCATACAGTTATCTCCTTAGGGATAACAAAAAGCTTCAAGATAAAGGGGAAGAAAATCATATAAGCAAAAAGACGAAAAGGGTAGTGGACTCATAGAATATTGGATACATCCAATTTCACATAAGTCCACTGCTTTACCCTTTTATTATTGTATTAAACAAATTTTTCTGCTAAAATCCATTCCGTTGATAAGATAATTTAAAAGTATATATTAATGGCGTTGAAAGAAGTAAAAAAGTTAAATGGTTACGAAATGGCAGTAGTATTAAAGCCTTTGTTACCAGATGATGTAAGAAAAAGTTTGCACAAAGAATTCGTAGATATGATTACCAAGGATGGTGGAGAGGTCTTAGATATTGATGTATGGGGAAAAAGATATCTCTCTTACAAGATTAAGGGACACAACGAGGGATATTACATAATATATACATTTAAAGTATCTCCTAAAGAGATATTGGAATTGAAAAGACAGATGGAATTGAGACAAGAGGTTTTGAGATATATGGTTGTAACAATAGATGATGTTACATTGGCAGGAAAAAGAATAAAAAAGAAAGAAATTGAGATTTAAGATATTTTTAATATCTTTGGATTAAAGTTAGAGGTAAGTTAAATTTAATAAATATAAACAAAATGGCAGCGAGATCTTTAAACAAAGTTATCTTGATTGGTAACTTAACAAGAGACCCAGAGATGAGATATACAAACTCTGGAACTCCAGTAGTAACATTCGGAATGGCAACAAACAAGTCATGGAAAGATGCAAGTGGAGATACAAAAGAGTTGGCAGAGTTCCACAATATCGTAGCATGGACCAAGATGGCAGAGATATGTCAGCAATTACTTGCTAAGGGTATGAAGGTATATATAGAGGGTTCACTAAATACTAGATCGTGGGAAGGTGAAGATGGTGTTACAAAGTACAAGACCGAGATTAGAGTAGACGATATGATTCTTCTAGATAACAAGGGTAAGCAGGGTGCAGGTATGGACGGAGCAGAGGGTTCTCACGAAGAGAAACCAGCTAAAGAGGAGAAGGAAGAGAAAGTAGTAGAGGAAGTAGTTGCAGAAGAGGAAGCTCCAGCTGAAGACCAGGACCCATTAGAAGAAGATTTGCCATTTTAATTTGATATATAGATAAATAATGTCAGAGGAAGTAACAAAAGTAGCAGAAACAACAACAGATTCATCTTACGGTGGTGATCGTAAGAAAAATAATAGAAGAAGAAAGAAACCATTACAGAATCTTAAGTGTCCATTATGTGAGTCTGGTGTAAAAGAGGTCGGATACAAAGATGTATACCAGCTTAAGAAGTTTACATCTGTTAGAGGTAAGATAATCTCTACTGAGAAATCAGGTGTATGTCATAGACATCAGAAGCAGTTAACAGGAGCTATTAAGAGAGCTAGATATATGGCATTACTTCCATATTCTTCAAATGAATAGTATATGTGTTAGATGAAATTGAAAGGGGACCGAAAGGTCCTCTTTTTGTTTCTTCCTAGGGGTCAAGTGTTTATTTTGACCCCTAGGGTGTGTTTAAGAAATCCATAGAGGGATTGTGGCAGGAAGGTAGAGATATATAACACGGAGGATTAGACTGATGTAGTACAGGAATAGACCAATAATTACTGTACATCCAAAGTATGTAGCCGACTCCTCGTCCATTATTGTCTTTCTTCGGTTATCCCGAATGAGGACAATTAATGTAGCTAACATGATAAACAATGTTAGCGAATTAAGGACGATTGATGCTATTCTGCCAGGAAAAGGTTTAGCAATGAGTATTAAAATCAGTAATACTGTTGCTGTGATTAAAGCAGTTATTCCTCTTCGATCGGCCTTAATTGAACTAGTTGATCTTTTATTTTTTATTTCCCTGGCAAAGAGAATTAAGGTAGTCAGCAAAAGCACATCAAATGCGATAATCCAACTTACCATATTCATTTTGTTTTCCTCCTTTTCTAAGATTCAGGTTTTTATTTCTTAACTTTATGGAACGGAGGGTTGAGATGCCATGCTAATTAATAATGGAACAATTAACAGCAACCAACCGAGGAAGAACATCCTGGATAGGAATTTCTTGATTTTTCCTAGACCTGGATCAAGTTGAAGAATTATTGAGCCAAGCAAATAGGCAACGAGAGCAAATCCAGAGATACTTCCACCTACGGCAATTAGAAGAACTGAAAATGCGGGGATAGTAATAGTCATGCGATTCTCCTTTTCTATGATTTTGATTTCCTGAATTTCTCCCAAATCCTTGTTTCCCAGACCATCCAAGCGACGATTAGACTAAGTCCAATCAACAATACTGTTGTATCTGGCAGATTCTTTGTTTCTGTGATGTAGATCACAATTACAAACAATACAACCCAGATAGCACGCTGACCTTTTCTCATTTCAATCTCCCTTCTTTAGCCAATGTTGATCTTTATTCAATTTTTCCCAAATTTTTGAATTCCATCCCATATATACAACGATGAGAATAAGTCCAGTTAACAGAACTACCTCATCTCTTAGGTTCTCTTCTATCACGCAGATAAATATAGAAAACCCAGTCATCCACAACAAACGTTTACCGGACATTTAACCTTCCTTTCTATGAATTTTTAAAGAACAGATTATTATACATCGTGATATTACTATAAGACAATATGGGCTATGATTGAAAAACAACGCCTTTTTAAGTAATATATTTACATAATGTCTAAACTGCCAATACTACAGAAAAATGCCTACCTTAGCCTTGTTGTTAAAGATAACAGCATATGGGCACACCTTGCATACACAGATCACAATGCCCAAAGAGAGTACATACTCTCTGACTTTACAGATTTAAACCCTCTTAAACAGAGAATAGATGATGAATTCTTCACTAAGAAATTCTGGTACGAATACTTCGACAATCTTGAAAAAGTATTCAACTGGGACATAGTGGACAGAGACACATACAGATTACAAATGTACAAAGCATTTAAAGATGAGGGAGTAGGATTAACAGGAATAAGAGTGTTGGTAGATGAAAACCAAAAGTATTTTAATACAATCTTTGCATCTCTTAGAGAATTCTCGAAAGACGTTGCAGTGAGGGTTGTTGACGACTCGTACATATACAATCTGTTGGAAGGGTTACTAGACAGGATGGAGTACGAAGATATCCTGTATATGGATATGGATTTGTCAGATTTCAAAATATACAGAGCAAGAAAGGTAATGGAGAACAAAAAAGAAAAAAACATCATTACTAAATCTAAAATATCTTGGGGAAATGAATATGGCGTTATAGATTCAGTTAGAGATGCTAGATTCAAAGCATTCTTAGCATCCGATTTTGCATCCAAAGACATACTAAATTACTGGAGTAACTTTGTACTTAACAAAATCTTCTTTACGGAAGATCCAAACATTTTGGATATATTAAGATCATACACAACCATCCAAAACTACTCTCTGTACCAAGATAATATCGACAAATTATCTGGATTTGGTACAGACTCTAAAAATAATGCCATGATAATATCTGGACACATACCAGCAGTCCTTGGGAAACAAAAAACCCTGATGAGTGTAGTAGATGGTTTGGAGATAATGGGTGAGATTGACTGTCTGTGGGATTTAGAAAAGAAGATTTTATCCTACGGTAAGAGTTATATATTTGGTACTAATTCCACAGACATTATTCTTACTAGAAAAGAGGTGTTTGCTCCTGCTACTAAAGTGCTGATACCGGAAGTAAAGAGTGTCAAGAACCAAAACAAAGTAATAATGAGTGGATATACCGAATCTCTTAGTATGGAGAAAAATGAATTCTATGCGCTTTCTCCAGAATTTACCTTTGTACAATTGCCAAAACACCAAGACAAATTGGTGGTGGAAGTTGAATTCAAAAAAGAGATTGTTATACCAAATGGTGTGAAGAATAAAGTTGGATTTGTTTCAATCCCAGGAAAGGGTAGATACGATTCAATCCTTGTAGATGGAAGGCCAAGACCAATTGTATATGGGCCAGATGTATATACAAACAGAAGTAAATTAAGTATGTGGTTAAATGATTTTAAAGCATAAGCTATTCGAAAAATACGATGAATATATCTTCAAAATCCCCTCAGGAAGAGGAGATAGAATATTGGTAAATGTTGGAGAAATGGTGAAAGAAGGGACAGATATTCTGACAAAGAGAGGAAACAATGTTAAAAATTCTTTCTTTCTTCCTTCACAGATAGGTTGTACAAAAGAAAACATAGGCAAATATCTAACCTGTATGGATGGAGAATTCGTGGAGAAGGGAGATATACTCGCTGAAAAAACATCAATGGGAGGGCTCACAATCAAGAGATTAATATCTCCAATTCAAGGAGTTGTAGATATGTCTAGAATAAATATAGGGTATCTAGATCTACTTGGAGAGGAGCAAGAATATACAGTTAAAAGTACCTTCAACGGTATGATTGAGAGCATAAATCCAATAGATGGTATCACGATCAAAACCTCTGCATATGCACTAGATTTAGTTGCCATATCAAATGTTCAAGAAGAATCAAAATACATTGTCGGAGAATTTGTCTCTCTTGGTAGTGGTAACGATGTTGTTCTAAACAGTGTGGGAGAGGATCTCCAGGACAAAATAGTCTTTGCTGGAAAAAGATTACACCCAGACCTATTGCGAGATATTTTTGAGAAAGGTGCTAAATTTGTTCTCTCTTACTCAATGGATTACCAGAACTTCAGAAACCAGGGATTACCGGTTGGTGTAATAGGTGGTTTTGGTGAGATATACTCACCAAAAGAAATGATAGAGAGGATAACGAAAAAGAATCACACATTTGCGGTAGTTGATGTAAATGAAAGCCAGATATTCTTCTTGGGAGGAACCATTCGCGAAGGTGTAAAGGATTCTCTTTTTGTTCAAAATGCAGTCGGAAGAAAAGTTGTATCTCACGCTCTTGGAAATTACGGAATGCTTGGAGAGGTAAGTGGGGTGGAGGAAGACACATATATTTCTGTAAAATGGGAAAATGGAGCATCCAGTATAATAAATGTAGGAAGTGTAGAATTTGTCTCATATTAGGGTATAATATTCTGCTATGGATAGAAGTAAATCTTTACAAAAAACATTAGGGCTTGCCATTTTACTAGTATGTATTTTTGTTTCAGGATTTATATCTGGTCGTGAATTACAAGGGAAAGATATCTTCAAGAATACAAAAGATCAAGTAGATACTACTATGTATTGGGATGTTTGGGATATCCTGCGCTCAAAGTATGTAGATTCCTCAGAAGTAACAACCCAGGATATGATGTATGGTTCCATAAAGGGACTGGTTAATTCCTACGATGATCCTGCAACTGTATTCCTTACTCCTGAGGAGACAGAGGAATTTAATGCAACAAGTGAAGGGAAATATTTTCAAGGTATAGGGGCAGAGCTAGGATATGAAAATGGGAATATAATTGTTGTCACACCTCTTGATGGTTCTCCAGCTAAAGCTGCTGGTATTAGGGCAGGAGATTACATTCTTGCGGTAGATGATGTTGAAGTAAAAGCAGAGGATACTGTCTATGATGTTGTAGCAAGAATTAGAGGTGAGGAAGGTACAAAGGTAAAACTTAAAATATTGCACAAAGGTGCTTCCAAAGCGATTGAACTTACCATTGAACGAAAACAGATCACTGTAGCAAGTATGAAGGTGGAATTAATTGAAGACAAGAGTATTGCACTTTTCAGAGTAAACAGATTTACAGATGCCTCATATTCGGCATGGGTAGAGGAATGGGATGCAAAAGTTAAAGAGATAAAAGCTTCGGGGGTAAAGAAGGTTATATTAGATTTAAGGGGGAATCCAGGAGGATATTTTGATGCAGCGATATATGCTGCCGATGATATCTTACTAGGGGGATATACAATTTCAATGCAACAGGATGGTAACGGAAAGATAGATAAATATGAGTCTAAGGATGGTGGAAACTTAACAAATGTTAAATTAGTTGTACTTGTAGATGGTGGAAGTGCTTCTGCCTCTGAAATTCTCTCTGGAGCTCTACAGCAGGCAAAAAGAGCAACAATAGTAGGAGAGAAGACATATGGGAAGGGAACTGCACAGAATGTTCTAGACTTAAGTGATGGCTCTAGTTTGCACATTACAACATTGAAATGGTTACTTCCAAATGGAGATTGGTTAAACAAAGAAAACCCAATTACACCAGATGTAATAGTGGAGTTCACAGACGAGGATTTTGTTGCGGGAAGAGATCCGCAATTAATCAAAGCGATTCAACAGATAAATAAATTGTAAATGTTTGTAATTATGAAAAAGTTTAAAGAGATATTTACAAAAAGAGTACTGTATATTGGAGGATTCGTCTTCGCTGTCTTGGTAGTACTACTAATGGGTGGATTTCTTGTTTTAAGAAATTCGGAAAATATAAAGAATGCATTACCATTTCTTTTTAAAAACACAGATATTTCTACACAGAATGGAGATAAATTAGTAGTCTCTGAGAGTGAGGTTAATACCATAAATATTGTTAAAGAGTCACAGGCTTCCGTTGTCAGTATCGCAATTTCAACCCTCTCTGTATCTAAGACAAACGGTGTAGTAGATAGCAGTAACAGTATAGGTACAGGATTTATTATCAGTGCAGATGGATTGATTATTACCAACCAGCATGTAGTTTCAAGTGCAGATTCTGTATATCAGGTGATTACAAACGATGAAAAGAAATATGATGTAGTAGAGATTATAAAAGATGATGTAAATGATATCGCATTGATAAAAATTGATGCAAAAGATTTAACACCAATTAAGCTTGGTAATTCAGATATATTGGCTGTAGGACAAAAAGTACTCGCTATTGGTACTCCTCTTGGTAAATATGCTGGAAGTGCTACCGAGGGAATAATTAGTGGATTGGATAGAACTGTAACAGCAAGCTCAGATTGGTCTGGATTTACCTCTAAGACATACGAAGATGTAATACAGACAGATGCTGCAGTTAATCCTGGGAATTCAGGTGGCCCATTGATTAATTCTCAAGGTGAGGTAATTGGAATTAATTTTGCAACAACCTCTGGTGCTGACAATATCTCTTTTGCTATTCCAATTAACAAAGTTAAAGAGAGGATAGAGGAGTACAAGACATATGGTAAATTCATCAAACCATACATGGGAATATCCTACGAAATGTTCTACGAGTATGATCTTCTGTATTACAAAAATATTGTTCCTGGAGCCTTGATTAGAGGATTAGATACTACTGGTCCAGCATACAAAGCAGGTATTAGAAGAGGTGATATAGTAACCAAATTCGGAGGAGAAGATGTAAATGTTGCACTTATTAATCTTATACAAAGACACAAAGTAGGGGAGAGTGTAAAAGTTGAAGTTTCCAGAAGTGGTTCTACAAAAACTTTTGATGTTGTACTAGGAGAGGTTGAATAGTAAGAACCTATCTAATCCTCTGTAATCTTTAATTATCTCAGTTGGTTGTTTTATCTTTTGGATATCCTCGAGAGTAGAAGGTTCTATTTCTATTATTAATATATTATTCCCACTTGGTATCTGTTTGAAAATTTCTTTGTAATACTTTAAACCATCATCTCCTGCTTCTAAAGCAAGTTTTGGTTCAAATTCATGCACACTTCTGTCTAGTTTGTCGTACATATCTGTAGGAATATATGGAAGATTCGCGATGTAAAGAGTAGGGGAACTAAATTCTAAACCATCAAGGAGGTTGTTGTTTTTGAATATTATCCTGTTTTCTACACGGTTTAATTTAGCATTCTTCTGTGCTATCTGTAGTGCTTTTTGACTAATGTCGATTGCATAGATGGGGATGTCTGTTTCAATTTCTTTGGCAAGAGATATTGCTATACAGCCAGAACCGGTTCCAATATCTACAATGTTTTTAATCCCCGCTAGATTGTTTTTGGCAATATCTACAATCTGTTCAGTCTCAATTCGTGGGATAAGGACATCACTGTTTACTTGAAAATCATATCCTCGAAACTCTGTTTTTCCACATATATATTCCCATGGTTCTCCTTTAAGAAGTCTTCCGAAAATTATATCGGAAGGGATATTTTTTTCTTGTATGAAGTGTAGAACTTCTTGGGATATCCTTGAGATATCTTGATAACCAGATTCTTTGAGAACAGATTGAATTTTATACAACAGAGATAGCTCTTTATTCACTTTTTTCTAATGCTTGTAACTGAATACCCTCTCTAACATCATCTATTATTTGCTGGATATCTCCATTCATAATGCCTTCAAGATTAAACCAAGATTTTTTTACTCGATGGTCTGTTACTCTGTTTTGTGGAAAATTGTATGTTCTAATTTTTTCCGCTCTCATGGAAGAACCAACCATGGAAGACCTAAGGCTTGACCTTTTTGCATCCTCTTCTGCCTTTTTCTTGTCATACAGTCTAGATCTGAGTAAAGCCATTGCTTTCTCTTTGTTTTGAGCTTGGTGTTTGGTCTCTTGGCAGGAAACAATTGTTCCGGTAGGTAGGTGTGTAATTCTTACTGCAGAGTCGGTTTTGTTTACACACTGACCACCTGCTCCAGATGCTCTCATAACCTCTATTTTCAAATCCTCTGGATTAATTTGTATGTCAATCTCTTTTGCTTCGGGAAGTATGGCAACAGATACTGTTGAGGTATGTATTCTCCCAGAAGATTCTGTAGTAGGAATACGTTGTACTCTGTGTACACCACTTTCATACTTAAGATTTTTAAATACGTTCTTTCCATTGATATGTACTATGGCTTCTTTGTATCCTCCGTCTGTGGTTATGTTGTTCTCAATTATCTCAAGTTCCCATCCTTTGGTTACACTGTAATTCTTGTACATCCTGAAGATATCTGCAGCAAACAGGGAAGCTTCATCTCCACCGGCTCCAGCTCTAATTTCAAGTATTGCAGATCTATTGTCATCTACATCTTCAAACTCTCTAGCAATTTTAATACCTTGAATTTGTTTCTCAGTTGTTTCAATCTCGTTTTCTTTATTCTCTATCTCTTCGATTGCCATCTCTTTAATTAAGGAGTCGTTTTCTTCTTCGAGTAACTCCTGTGCATCTGTAATCTCTTTTACACATCTTTGTATTTTGGAGATTAGGGAAGCAAGTTCGGAGTAGTAGGAGAGATCGTTACTTAACTGTGTAATATTTGTTCCGCTATTATGGTTAGAAGAGATCTGGTTTTGTATTTCAATTACCTTCTTCTGTGCATCGTTGTCGGAATATTTTTTTTGTATTAAAGCTAAATCCATAATGGATAATATATCATGTAAAAATATTTATTGAAACTTGTTATTTAGAGACTTTTGCGTTCTCAAGCATATCTCTAAGTGTTAGAGATGAAGAAGCTTTTACTTCTCCCATTTTCTTTTTTCTTGCAGCCATCTTTTCTTTCTTACTTCTGAATGACATTCCCTTTGCTTTCTCTCTTCTATCTTCGAATTTCTTTACGAGGTTGTCTGAGTCTACAATCTTCTGTTCTCCAGTGTAGAAGGGATGACATTTGGAACAGATTTCAACGGTTAGACCGTCTGATTCAAGTGTACTACCAGTAACAAGCTTACTTCCACATGAGCATGTGATTTCTAAACTGTTATTATATTTTGGGTGTATATCCTTTTTCATAGCAGGGAGATTATAACAAAAGAATATTACGCTGTCCACAAATAATTATGGAGATTTTGATATTGAGATTATAAACCAGAAGACCTATAATAATGTCGGGTGAAATATAGGGATCGTTAAAAATTAAAGATAAGAACACATTCAAACCAAGGAGGGTCAAAATGTTCTGGGAAAAAAGACTAAGAAAACTGTCGTACAAGGCAATTAGAAGAAAGCTTTTTTGGTCATTCAGAAAGAAGCGGATTCAAAAACTTTTGAATTTTGCAATTGAGAAGATCGAAAGTTTTGATCAAGGATATTCTCTCTGTCGGGACTATGGGAATTGTTTTAACCATTCTCAGAAAGAGATGTTTGAGGTAGCTATGCGAAAGTATTTGCGTAGAAATTATAATCTACGTCAAGAACTTTTTTCCCTTACCGGGGAAGATAGTTGGTTAAGAATTACACCCCCAGATGATCTGTCTTTCTGTCTGCTCATGGTGAAAACCCTTGAGAGTAATTCCGCATTTGCAAAAAAGGCCTACGAGAAAGCAAAGGAATTGGTTTTCTCTGGCAAAAAGATAGCTTTCTGGGATTTGTATGAGCTCTACTCTGTAAGGAAAAACAAAGCTTTGTGGAAAAGGGTATGGAAAGAGCTCAACATGGAAGGCAATTTTTTGTTTGGTGCCATTGAGAAAGTTTTGAAGGAAACTGGGAAGAAAGAGGTTCTTCATCTTTGGATGTCAAAGGCTGACGACATAGATACTTGGAACAAGATTTTAAGAGCTTGTCCAAAGCGATTGAGATGGAGGGCATGCCAAGGCATTGCAGAATATTATCAAAAAGTTGCAGACGATCCCAAAATTTACAAAAGAAAATCTTTGTAATAAATTATCACCCAGTAGGGGAACAAATAACATTGTTCCCCTACAGAACCACCCAGATATTGCACTCATCATGTCTTTCAAATATACTTTTTGTATATGAAGTACCCAAGAGGAATAGAGAACAGAATAAAAAGAGTGGAAGGACAAGTAGGAGGTGTTAAGAAGATGATTATGGCTCAAGAGGGAGATACTAAGGTTATGACTCAACTTCAAGCAGCTATCTCATCTCTGGAGAGTTTAAAGACAGAGTTAATTAAACAGCAAATGAAAGAGTCTATGGTTGGAGATATTAAAAAGTCTCTGGGACTAGCAGAATAAGGTATTTCTTCAAACTGCCCCTGAAGAAATCTGTTATACTAATGAAGTATTTGTTAATTTTAAACATAGTAAACTATGAAGATTAAAAGAATCGGATGGAACAGTTTCCTGATCTCTTCCTCCAACATCTCACTAATTACTGATCCATTGGATCTTTTACAATCTGGAGTATCATTCCCAAAAACCAAAACAGACATTGTCTTATTCTCAAATTCTGATGATAATACAGCGGAGAGCCTCATTAAGACTAAAAAACTTGATAGTAAAGTAATCCCAGATACAAGAGAAACAATTATGGAAATATTTACCCCTGGTGAATACGAAGTAGGGGGATTAATGATTCGAAGAAGTGTAGGGGAGAATTTCTACATGATAGATGAAAAGAATATTCGTGTGCTGTATCTTGGTGGTACAGATAACAGCTTTAATCCAGACAGTGTTAAAGATGTGGGAGATGTAGATGTATTAATCCTTCCAGTTGGAGATGGAGTGAAGTTTATGGATTTTGAAAAATTAGAAAAAGTAATCTCAAATATAGATCCAACAATCATCCTTCCATGTGCGTACAAGGAAGAGGGTTCTAAATTTGAAGGCGTAAAGAGTAAGGATGAATTTATTAAATATTTTGGTTTTGCAAGCGTTTCCGAGGATACAACTCTAAATGTTGCAAAGAAGAAAGTGGAAGAAGAGCAACAGAGTGTAGAAGTAATATTTTTGAAATAACAAGCTATGGAGGAAAGAGTCCCACCACAAAATACAGAGGCAGAGCAGTCGTTAATTGGATGCCTGTTACTAGATAAGGATGCTGTAATTGCGGTTTCTGGATGGCTTCTTCCGGAGCACTTCTATGATGAAAGGAACGCAATTGTTTACTCAAATATTCTTGAACTTTTTAATGATGCTATCCCTGTAGATCTTGTTACACTCTCAGATAGGTTAAAGAAGAAAAAAGTCCTTTCGAAGATTGGTGGTAGAACATTCCTTGCAGATCTTTCCTCTGTAGTATCTACATCTTCTCATGCTGAAGAGTATGCAAATATTATTAAGGAAAGCGCTACTAGAAGAGGTCTAATATCTGCAGCTAAAGATGTAACGCAGTTTGCTTTCGATGAGACACTAAGTATGGACGAGGTGGTTGACAGATCTGAAAGACAGATATTTGACATAGCACAGAAGGGCACAAGAACGAATTTCGTCCACATTAAAGACCTTCTTAAAGATGCGTACGAAAGAGCGGAAAGAGCAGATAGAGATGAGGCATATCTTGGAATTTCTACGGGCTTTAAAGACTTAGATGATTTACTTGGTGGATACCAGAAATCAGACCTAATTATTCTTGCCGCAAGACCATCTGTAGGAAAGACTTCTCTAGCACTAGACATGATGAGACATGCAGCTATGGTAGAGAAAAAAACAGTAGCATTCTTCTCTTTGGAAATGTCCCAGACACAGATTATGGACAGACTTCTTGGTATGCAATCAGGAATTCCTTTCTGGGAGATTAGAACGGGAAGATTAAGTGACAAGAAATTTATGAAATTGGCAGACACAATGGGAGAGTTAGCAGATGCCAATCTCTTTATCGATGACCAAGCAGGACAGCATATTAATGCAATTAGAACAAAAGCTAGAAGGTTGGTATTAGAAAAAGGCCTAGACATTATCTTCGTAGACTACCTTCAGCTTATGCATGGAAGTAACAAAGAGAGTCGTACCTTAGAAGTTGGGGAGATTTCCCAAGGATTGAAAAATATAGCGAAAGAGTTAAATGTCCCAGTTGTAGCACTATCTCAGCTATCTCGTGCAATTGAACAAAGACAGGGTAGGAGACCACAGCTGTCTGACCTTAGAGAGTCTGGTTCAATTGAGCAGGATGCCGACGTTGTAATGTTCATAGATAGAGAAGAAACATGGAATCCAGATACCGAAAATAAAGGAATTGCAGAATTAATTGTTGCGAAGCATAGAAATGGACCCACTGGTCTTGTTAAGTTAGCATTTGTCAACGAAATTGCAAGCTTCAGAAACTTGTATAAAGGCGATAAATAGCGATATAATACATCTTAATAAGGTCGAGTGGTGGAACTGGCAGACACGCGGGACTCAAAATCCCGTACTAGCAATAGTATGAGGGTTCGATTCCCTCCTCGACCATTTTTTTTAATTATATTAAGTAAAATATGGAAGATTTCATATTGGGAGTCGTAGAGGGAGCAGGAAGTATAAATTTCAATATTGTTTGGAAGATATTGCTTTTTGCCTTCGTAATATTTTGGATAGTGGTATTGGACTGGATATGGGCAGATTCCGGGGAGAGAACATCTAACAAAAGAAGTAGAATTTTGTACGTAATATTAGCTGCACTTTTTAACGTCTTTGGTTGGTTAATATATTTAATCATTAGACCTAATCAAACGATTGAAGAAATATATTGGGCAGATCTTGAGAGAAGATATCTTAAATACGAAACATCAGAATTAGGTGATTGTCCAAAGTGTGGGACTCAACTTTATCCGGGATTTCTTTACTGTCCTAGCTGTAATTACAAACTCAAAAGAAAGTGTCCATCATGTGGAGTGTATGTAGAGAAAAAGTCGAACTTCTGTCCATTTTGTAGTGCAGTAATTAAAACAGCAGTAATCAAGCAAGAGATAGTAGCTCCAAGTATAGAGGAGATGCAGAAGCAGAACCTTGAAGTAAGAGAAGAGCTAACCGAGGTAGTTGAAACCCAAGGGACTAAATACAGTAGTCAAAGAAGAAGTGTATCTGAGAAATTAGGTGGGAAAATAATTGGTGGATACAAAATTATGGCTTCTGGTTTAGCAGGTGCATTTAAGAAAAAAGAGGTTAAGGAAGAAGCTCCTGTACAGACAAAAGTTAAGAAGAACAGGAAGAAACATTCTTCAAAGAAGAAAAGGCAGAAGAGATAAACGTGTGGTATTATATATACTGTGATTAGTACATATACTCAAAAGATAATAGACTTTCTTTCCCAGATTAATCCATCCCTAGTTTTTCTTTTCATCTTTCTCATGGGATTAATTATCTTCTGGAGAGGAAGCGTGGAAAGTAGGAAAGAGAGATCATCTACCTTTGACATGTTTTTCTTATCTGGATTTTTTAGTTTAGTAGGGGCCCGTATCGCTTACATCATCTCTAATTGGGAAACATTCTCCGGATTTATATGGTATTGGTTGCCGTATGAGAAATATGGGGAGGAGATATTTATGTTTAGACTTTTACCTTGGAGATTTCTGAATATCTTTGATGGAGGTATAAATATTTTGGTTATGTTTGTAGGTTTTCTTCTTTTTGCAACTATTGGTGTTGTAATAATTAAAAAATGGCATTGGAGAGAGATGTTTCCAGTGGTTTTCTTTTCAGCAGAAGCAATGCTTGCCATGTCTTTTGTTTTCTCTGGTGTCATAGCTAACAATGTTACGTGGGTAGTACAGGGAGGAGTTTTACTTGTACCGATTATTTTAATACTAATAATTCTTTCCTTTGTTACTCCCAATACAGAAGGCAAGGAAGAGAAAGCATTATATATATTTACCAATTTGTTCCTAATTCTTCTTTCTACTGCATTTATCCTCTATGTATATCTTCAAAACGACATTTCAGTGATAGATAAAATCAACTGTTTAGTATTTCTTCTGTGGAGCTTAATCGGGAGTCTTTTCTTCCTAAGGCAGGAAACAGATTCCAGATTATCAATCGAAAGAGTGTCTTCTGTTAGAACAATTTCTTCTGCAGATATTAATCAGCCAATCAGATTATCCAAATAAAACATATGATCGTAATCGTTGAGAAAGACAATAAAAGCAATGTAAGAGTTGACCTCTTTGTTCTCGAAAAATTGAAGGAACTGGGATTTGAAGCTCCAAGCAGAACTTTCCTGCACAAGATATTTAAAGAGGTAGTAAAAGTAAATGATCGAGAGAGTAAAAGTTCCTACAAATTGAAAGAAGGAGATATAGTAGAAATCTCGAGAGAAAGAATTGTGCAGGAGTTAGAACAGCAGGACAATAATATAGGGATTGTTCCTCAATTAGGTGACTTGGATATCCTTCACGAAACTGAGCAGTATCTGGTTTTGAAGAAACCAAAGGGCATTGCAGTTCATCCTGGGATGAAAAATGCGGACAGTACGTTGGTTAATTTTGTTCGAGGATATCTAGAAAAGAAAAATGAGTTTGACACAAGACTCAATAGGGCAGGACTTGTGCATAGATTAGATAAGTGTGTTTCTGGAATAATGATTTTCGCTAAAACACCAAAAGCCCAGGAGTATCTTCAAGGGGAATTTGAGAACCACGAAGTTAAGAAAATATATCACGCAAGAACGGTAGGAGAGAGTGCCTTAACGATATATGAAAAAGATATAAAAGAGGAACTAGACACTCTACAGAAGAATAATTTTGAAATGGATGAAAGTTGGTCTTTGTACGAAGGATATATCGGTAGAGATAGGAAAAACAGACTTAGAATGGAATTTAAGAAAGAGAAATTCCCAAATTCCAAGAAGTCCATATCCTACATAAAAAGAATTGGAGAGAATGAATATCTTGTAAATATCCTTACTGGTAGAATGCATCAAATTAGAGCAACTCTAGCATATATGGGTATTCCAATTGAAGGAGATTTACTATATGAAAAAACGAAAAGAGATTGTATTCCAGAGCAGATAGAGCTTGAGTCTATATTAATCTCCTTTAAAGATATGGATGAAAAGGTTGTAACTTTTAGGCTTTATTAAATGAGAAGAAGAAGGAGTAAAAAAACAACGAGAAGTAATTTCCCTTTTAGAATCATTTTACTATCTTTACCATTAATACTTTTAGTAGGGTTCGTTTTGTATTACATTTTTACTGTTACAAATATAAAAACAATCGACAAAAC
>CAZOFW010000011.1:9617-18672 GCA_964579365.1 uncultured Candidatus Saccharibacteria bacterium | reverse complement strand
TGTACCATAATTTCTAATGCTCTGGTAAGAGGAAGTCCAGCACCAACCATTGTTGCCATTTGTCTCATGAAGACGACTTTGTCTTTCATTGGGACTCCACCGATATTAATCTCTGCCAATTTTTCCCAATCTAAACCGAATGATTCTTTTATGGTAACTATGATTAAACCTCTATCATGAAGAATGTCTGTAACTGCTCCTGCATCCTTAGCTTCCATATCTCCATTTACAATTTTCCCACTTGTGTCCCTGGCAGAGTATTTAAATTTCTTCATTTATTATGCTTTTAGTAATCTTAAAACTTCCTCTGGATATACAGCATACTCTTGAGCTCTCTGTACATTTATAGCTCCCTCTCTTACAAGGTTAACCAATGCTTTCTCCAAAGATACCATACCTAAATCTGAGCTTGTTCTTATAACGTTATCGATCTGGTGAGTCTTGCCCTCTCTAATTAGGTTTCCTACTGCAGAATTCATAATCATGATTTCAGATACTGCTCTTCTTCCACCCTTGTCCAGAGGTATCAATCTTTGAGCTACAACTGCTTGTAAAATGTTTGATAGTTGAGCCCTCACCTGCTGTTGCTGATTCTCTGGGAAGACATCGATTATACGGTCGAGTGTTTGAGAAGAACTATTTGTATGTAGTGTTGCAAATACTAAATGACCTGTTTCTGCCAAGGTTATTGCAGCGGCAATTGTTTCAAAATCTCTCATCTCTCCAACAAGGATAACATCTGGGTCTTGTCTAAGAGCACTTCTAAGAGCAATCTCCCAAGAATGGGTGTCATCGTTCATCTCTCTTTGGTCTATCAAGGCTTTTTTACCCTCGAAAAGATACTCAACAGGATCCTCAATTGTAACCACATGGCAGAATCTTGTTCTGTTAATGTCTTCTATTATTGCTGCTAGGGTTGTACTTTTTCCATGTCCTGTTGGACCAGTGACAAGTACAAGTCCTTGTTTTAATTTCGCAAATTGATGATAAAGTTGTGGAAGAAGTAATTCCTCGATTGTTCGAATACGAGAGGGGATTAATCTAAATGCAGCAGAGAGACTTTTCATTGAGTAGTAAGCATTTACCCTGAACCTAGCATTGTTTCCCTCAGGATATGTGTATGCATAGTCAATTTCTCTGTTTACTTCTAGTAGTTCTTTCTTTTCATCTGAGAGTGTACCAAGTATTAATTCCTCCGTATCTTCTGGTGACAAAATCTTTTCTCCTACCTCTTGCAACTCTCCGTCTATTCTAATGATCGGAGGATATCCAGGGGAAAGATGAAGATCTGAGGCCTCTTTACTAACAGTCAAGGCGAATAGCTCCTGCATTGTATATTTTCCATTTGCAGGAGTCAGCATTTCTTCACTCTTTTTAATATCTTCGTCTTTTAATATTGGTTCCGCCAAATTGTTCGCCTTAGGTTCTCTAACCATAGCTTTTGGTTTCTTGAAATCTGGCATGATGTCATTCAAACTGTCTGGTGCTTTTCCAATGGAACTTAATGTTGAGACAGCAGAAGCAGCTGGAACAGAATCTTCGGTAGGAAGAATCCCTACATCCGAGCTTTCCTGTTTTAATCCTGGCATTTCTGTTGGCTTTGCGACATATTTAACCTCATCTATATCTGGCTCTGGAGGAGTAGGGGGAGTTGTATTCTGTACTGCAGGTTGATTGCTAGGTGCAAAGTCTGGATACGAAAATTTTGTATTACTATTTGGGGCAGTTGTATTTTCCATATTATATTTATATCAAAAATTTACTCTTTTGAAACCCTCATGACTTCTTCTAGCGAAGTTATACCCTCCAAGGCTTTCAGATAACCATCTTGTGTCATGGTAAGCATACCATTCTCAAGTGCTACTTTTTCGATTTCTTTGTCAGAGACATTTTCCATCATCATTCTACTAATTCTGTCAGTAGCATCTAATACTTCAAAAATACCAATTCTTCCGGCATATCCTGAGCCACCACATTTATCACATCCTTTGCCTCTATACAGATAGATTATTGGCTCTCCACTAGGACCAACTTCTGGTACCTTAAAAAAATTCTTGTCAGCCTCTACCGAAGAAGCTTTTGAAGCACCAACTCTTTTTAGATATTCAACCAGATTGAATCCTTTTGCAGAAGACAGAATCTCATTTATGTTTGCAACAATTTCTGGGGTAGCAGGATACGATTCGATACAGTTTTGACATACCTTCCTTGGAAGTCTTTGAGCTACAACAACTCTTACTGTGGAAGAAAGCAGGAATGGCTCAATACCCATATCTAAAAGTCTTGGGATAGCTGCAGCAGCACTGTTTGTGTGAAGAGTAGAAAGTACTAAGTGTCCAGTTAGAGAAGCTTGTACAGCTAGTTCTGCCGTTTCCTGGTCTCTGATTTCTCCGACCATTACGATATCTGGGTCTTGTCTAAGAACAGAACGAAGTCCACTGGCAAATGTGAGTCCTGCATCAGGATTAATCTGCACCTGTGTAACACCTGGCACTCGGATTTCTACTGGATTCTCCAATGAGATGATATTGACCTTAGGATCATTTACCTTCATCAAGGAACATGCCAAAGTTCTTGTTTTTCCACTACCTGTAGGACCTGTAACCAAAACAATACCATTTGTAACTTCAAGACTGTCCAAGAATATCTTGTATGCATTACCACGAAGACCTGTGGATTCAAGAGTTATGCCATCTGTTTCAGATTCTAGTAACCTCATAACTGCCTTCTCACCAAATATTGTTGGCATGATTGAAACACGAAGGTCAATCTTCGAACCATTTACCTTTATTGGGAATCTACCATCTTGTGGCAATCTTTTTTCGTCAATTTTTAAATTCGAAAGAATTTTTACCCTTGAGACAATTGCTGGACCTAAATCTCTTGGAAGAGTTAATCTCTCTGTCATTACACCATTGATTCTAAATCTCACCCTTAATCTTTTTTCCATTG
Organism: uncultured Candidatus Saccharibacteria bacterium; assembly: GCA_964579365.1. Classification (GTDB taxonomy): domain Bacteria; phylum Patescibacteriota; class Dojkabacteria; order SC72; family SC72; genus JAKPKF01. Next base: position 15,720 of record CAZOFW010000011.1, on the reverse strand, counting down.
GCTCGATATGGATATCTGAAGCTTTGGAAATAGCGGCGTACTGAAGGATTGCATTTACAATTCTTGCAACAGGAGCATTGCTAAGGTTATTACTACTTAAAAGATTTGGATCTTCACTAATCTCTGTTACAGGAACATCTACATCTTCGAGAGCTTCTGTTACCTCAGAACTCATAACCTCTCCAATTCTCCTATCTAAGACAGAATTAATACTTTCCCTAGTTGTAATATTTACAATTAATCTTGTTCCTTGTGGATATTTTCTTTCAAGTGCTTGAGTAGCCTGAACATCGAAAGGATCTTCCATAGCTATCTTTACAAAATCCTTTCCTCTATCAAATGGAACAGCTCTGTATTTCTGCAAACCATCAACATTTACCTCAGCAATAGTACCCTCTGGGATTTCCATATTTCTTAGATCGATATATGGAATACCAAAAATATCTGATTTTGCCTTCGCTAAATCATCCTCAGTAACAAGACCAAACTCTTTGATTATTACCTCTTCAGTCTTTGGGGAACGGCTTCTTTCAACAAGGACCTTTCTGACGTCCTCCTCTTTTATCAGACCTTTCGTCTCGAAATATTTTAATAGCGAACTCTTAGAATCCATTTGGCAGTTTTTTAACTAATACTATTCTTAGTTTATTCTAATACCTTACTACAGTCAATATTTATATATATGATAGAATCAGATATGACATATCTTCTAATAAACAATAACCAGAAAATACTCGATGGCAATCTTGTACTTTTGGTTAATAGATTTTTGAAGATGAATTTTGTGAAATTAGAAGAGCTTTTCGGTGTACCAGATATACATATTGTAGATGGTAGGCAACAGAACAGTATTGGTATAGATGAAATAAAAGCACTTCAAAACGAAATGATTTTTCAACCATTCGACAATGCTTCACAATTAGCAATTATTCTTGACAGTCATAAGTTGACCACTCAAGCACAGAATTCTTTCCTCAAGACATTAGAAGAGAGTAGTGACAACACGATATACATCCTCTGTGTAAACAATGAAAAAAATCTCCTTCAAACCATAATCTCCCGAGGTAAATTAATATATGCAAAAGGAGATGTAGAGAAGGAAGAAGAGAATACTTCAGATATCCTTGAGCTTGATCTTGTTGAACAGTTTCAACTTGTGGAGAAGATTTCAAAAAACAAAGAGGATTCTCTACTGTTCATCGAGAACATTGAAAGTATATTTAAGAAGAAACTTGAATTTGAAATAAAAAATGGTAAGATTGAGAGCCCAAAGAAGTTAAAAAGTGCTTTAGATTTGTTAAATGATTCTAAGAAAAAGATAGATTCAAACTGTAATAAAAAGCTTGTATTAGAGGCACTAATTGTATCTCTAAATACTTAACATTCTTGCCAAAAAAAGGTAAAATATAGGATACTTGTGCTTGGAAATTAAGTTACTAATTCATACAATATAATGCCAAATAAGAGCGACTACGGAGCATCAAATATTCAAGTACTCAAGGGCTTAGAGGCTGTAAGAAAAAGACCAGCAATGTACATTGGTTCTACAGATAGAACCGGTTTACATCACATATTTACTGAGATTTTAGATAACTCAGTGGACGAAGCAATTGCTGGATACTGTTCAAATATCTGGGTGATTTTTAACAAAGACGGTTCCTTAACTGTCCGAGATAATGGTAGAGGTATTCCAGTTGCAACTCATCCTGAAACAAAAGTCTCAACATTAGAAACCGTTATGACTAATCTCCATGCCGGAGGAAAGTTTGATGACGGGGCATACAAAGTGTCTGGAGGACTACACGGTGTTGGTATGAAATGTACAAATGCACTTTCAGCACAGATGACAACTACAGTTAGAAGAGATGGCGGAATTTTTCAACAAGTATATGAAAGAGGTATTCCAAAAGCACCTGTGAAGCAGATTGGAGATTCTAATGAGACAGGCACAGAACATACCTTCCTTCCAGATTCCACAATTTTTGATGAAATTGAATTTGACTTCCAAACAATTGTTAAAAGCTGCAGACAGCATGCATACTTGACAGCAGGACTAAGAATTTCAGTAATAGATGAGAGAGAAGAGAAACACACAAGATATGATTTATATTTCGAAGATGGAATTAAATCATATGTACAATTCTTGAACATAGATGAAAAATCCATTGGGGAAGATCCTTTCTACATGAACAAAGAGGAAGCAGGTGTACTCGTAGAAGTCTCCCTTCAGTATACAGACGGTATGGAAGAGGATGTTCGATGCTACACAAACAATATTATCAACCCAGAGGGTGGTACACATTTAGCTGGATTTAGAACTGCGCTTACAAGTGCATTCAACACATATGCACAGAAAGCAGAATTACTAAAAGGATTGAACGGCACTTTAAACGGTGACGACACAAGAGAGGGTTTAACTGCAGTAATATCTGTAAAGGTACCAAATCCTCAGTTTGAGGGACAGACAAAAATCAAATTAAATAATCCTGAAGTTAAAAGTATCGTTGGTAAATTAGTAAGAGATGAGTTACTTGTATATCTTGAAGAGCATCCAAATGAAGGTAAAAATATAATTGGGAAAGCAGTTTTGGCTAACAAAGCAAAAGCGGCAGCAAAAGCTGCAAGAGATGCTGTAATTAGAAAAGGTGTTCTTGAAAGTACAAGTCTTCCTGGTAAATTAGCAGACTGTTCAAGTAAGGATCCTGCTGAGAGTGAATTGTTCATCGTAGAGGGAGATTCTGCAGGTGGTAGTGCAAAGCAGGGTAGGGATAGACATACTCAAGCAATTCTTCCACTGCGAGGAAAGATTATGAATACACAGAAATACAGAGTTGATAGAGTTCTTGCCAATAATGAATTCAACGATATAACAACAGCACTCGGAGTTGGAATAGGTGACACATTAGATGTGTCTAAGCTTAGATACCATAAGATTGTCATTATGAGTGATGCAGATGTCGATGGTTTACATATCACAACTTTGGTATTAACACTTCTGTTTAGATTCTTTAAACCTTTAATAGAACAAGGATATATATATGTTGCACAACCTCCTTTACATAAGGTAGAGATTGGGAAAAAGAAATACTACTTCCTAAATGACGCAGAGAAAGATGCTTTTGTTAAAGAAGCAAAGAAGGAAGGGAAAGTTCCCGTAGAGAACAGATTCAAAGGATTAGGAGAAATGAATCCAGATCAACTTTGGGAAACAACAATGAGTCCTGAAACTAGAGTTCTTAAGAGAGTTGAGATACAGGATGCAGAAGAGGTAGAGAAAACATTTGAGATGTTAATGGGAAATGAAGTTCCACCTAGAAGAAGATTTATACAGATGTATGCAAGTAAGGCTACTTTAGATATTTAAGAAAACAAATACCATGCCAGACGAAATAGAAAATAAAACAGAAGAAACAAGTGATATAGATTTTAATCTTTCCTTTAAACAGGGAGAGGTCGTACAAAGATCTATCGTAGATGAGATGAAAAGTAACTATTTGGATTACTCTATGTCCGTCATCGTATCAAGAGCACTACCTGAGGTAAAAGATGGTCTTAAGCCATCACAGAGAAGAATACTTGTAGCAATGAATGATCTTGCCCTAACACCAACAGCACACTACAGAAAATGTGCAAAGATTGCAGGAGATACATCAGGTAACTATCATCCTCATGGTGAATCCGTAGTATATCCAACACTTGTAAAACTAGCTCAAGATTTTTCTACAAGATACGTCCTCATAGATGGACAGGGAAACTTTGGTTCCATCGATGGAGATAGTGCAGCAGCAATGAGATACACAGAGGCAAGAATGGGAAAGATTACCATTGAACTTCTCCGAGATTTGAACAAGGGTACAGTTACATTTACTCAAAACTACGATGGTACAAGATTAGAACCAACTGTTCTACCAGCTCTTTTCCCAAATGTATTGGCAAATGGTACAGATGGTATTGCCGTAGGAATGGCAACTAAAATGCCTCCACACAACCTCAGAGAATTAATTACTGCATTGCAGGATATGATTAAGCGAGGAAACAAATGGGAAGGGCAAGGGATATACAATGAGTTAAGAAAAGCCAAGGAAGCAAAGGAAGTTATTCCACAAACTTTAAACTCCAAACCAGAGGATTATCTAGAGAACTACGTAGATCTTGCAGATCCTGAACTTGCAAAAACCATTGAAGAATTAAGAAAAAAGATAACAGAGGAGAAATCTGTACTGTATCCAGAATTCAAGTCAGATATTACTCCACTAGATTTAATTGAAATAATCCCTGGACCAGATTTCCCAACAGGTGGAATAATATATGACCAGAAAGAAATCCTTAATGCATATGCAACCGGAAGAGGAAGAATACTTCAAAGAGCAAAGGCTTCAATCGTAGAGGGTAAACAGGGAAGATTCAACATCATAATTACAGAAATACCGTTCCAGGTTAACAAAGCTCACATGATTGAGAAGTTCGCAGAACTTGTTAAAGACAAAAAGATAGAGGGTATAGCAGACATTAGAGATGAGTCGAATAGGGAAGGGATGAGAGTTGTTATTGTTCTAAAGAGAGATGCACAACCAAAAGCTGTCTTAAACAAACTCTACAAATATACTGAGATGCAGAAAGTCTTCAATGCAAACATGATTGCATTGGTTGAACAGGAACCAAAGACATTACCATTGAAGAGAATTTTAGAACTATTCCTCTCCTTTAGATTAACAGTAACAATTAGAAGATATGAATTTGACTTAGCAGAAGCAAGATTTAGAGCACATATCTTAGAAGGATTACTAAAAGCACTAGATCTTTTAGATGAGGTCATAGCTACAATTCGTGGTTCTAAGACCCAAGAGAGTGCAAAGACCAACCTTATGGATAATTTCAAATTTACAGAGGTCCAGGCACAAGCAATCTTGGATATGCAACTTAGAAGATTAGCTGCTCTTGAGAGGATGAAATTACAAAATGAATACAAAGAATTACAAGAGAATATTAAAGAATACAATGAAATTCTTGGTAACCAAGACCATGTACTTGAGATAATTGCAAAAGATTTAGACGAGATAAAAGAGAAATATGGGGATGACAGAAAAACCAAGGTTATCAAAGGACAGGTAAACGAAATTTCCGAAGAAGATATGGTTGCAAATGAAGAGATGCTTGTGACAATTACACACTCTGGATATATTAAGCGCTTACCACCAGATACATACAAGTCCCAAAGAAGAGGTGGAAAGGGTGTTTCAGGAGGAGAGACCAAAGAGGGTGACTTCATAGAGCACGCATTCCTTTGTAACACACATGACGAGCTTCTTCTGTTCACAAACAGAGGTAGAGTTTTCAACATTAGAATATTTGAAATTCCAGAGTACGGAAGAACTGCAAAGGGATTACCATTAGTAAATCTTGTACAGCTAGAACAGAATGAAACCATTAATTCAGTACTTACTAGAAATCCAAATGGAACAATTACAGAGAAAACAGAGGATGGAAAAGAGATTGCATACTCATACTTCCTCATGGCTACAGAGAAGGGTGTAATAAAGAAGACTGCTCTTGAGGAATACAAGAAAATTAGATCCAATGGATTAACAGCAATTAAGCTTGAAGATGGCGATCAGCTTACATGGGTAAAACCAACAACAGGAAATAACGATATCGTTATTGTCACTGCAGATGGTAAATCTGTGAGATTTAAAGAGTCGGATGTAAGACCTATGGGAAGAAGTACAAAGGGAGTAACAGCTATCAAATTTAAGAATCCTACCGACTATGTAGTAGGTATGGGAATAATTAAAGATGACAAAGAGAAATTGTTAACACTTTCAGACAATGGGTATGGCAAGATGACAACATTAAAAGAGTATCCTCTACAAAAGAGAGGTGGTACAGGGGTTTTTACATTTAGAGTAACACCAAAAACAGGCAGGATAGCATCTGCAAGAATAATTGAGAAAGGCGAAGAGGAAATAGTGGTTATCTCTCAGAAAGCAAAAGTTATTAGATCTGAGCTTAAAGCAGTTCCAACCCTTGGAAGACAAACATCTGGTGTAAAACTAATGAACATGAATGGAGAAGATAGTGTAGCTACAGTAGCTATCCTCTAAGT